>NZ_CP183075.1:917500-1012500 GCF_048401115.1 Pseudoalteromonas sp. US3C1013
TATACCTACTGGCACAAGTACGGCCTACGCGATTACCGTGGTGGTGGCCGCTCATCTGCGCGTGAAACCGCTATTCGGGTTGCGGCAGGCGCCATTGCTAAAAAGTATTTAAAGCAGTTTCATGGTATTGAAGTTAAAGCGTGCTTGAGCCAATTAGGGCCAATAAAAGCCGAAAACTACGATTGGGACGAAGTGGAAAACAACTTATTTTTCTTCCCAGATACAAGTAAGCTTGAAGTACTTGATGAATATATGCGCGAGCTAAAAAAACAAGGCGACTCAGTGGGGGCCAAAGTAAAAGTAGTGGCTAAAAATGTACCTGTTGGCTTAGGTGAGCCCGTATTTGATAGGCTAGATGCCGAACTTGCACATTCATTAATGAGTATTAATGCTGTTAAAGGCGTTGAAATTGGCGATGGCTTTGATGTAGTCGAGCAAAAAGGCTCAGAACATCGTGATGAGTTAACCCCTGATGGTTTTACCTCAAATCATGCCGGCGGCGTATTGGCAGGTATTTCAACAGGCCAAGATATAATCGCATCAATTGCCCTTAAACCGACATCGAGCATTACTATTCCCGGTAATAGTATTAACACCGAAAATGAAGCGGTTGAAATGATCACCAAAGGTCGTCACGATCCTTGTGTAGGCATTCGTGCTATTCCGATTGCTGAGGCAATGATGGCTATTACTTTAATGGATCATTTACTTCGTCAACGCGGTCAAAACCCACATGTACACCACGAACATGGGCCAATTAAAGGCGCTATTTAAGCGCCTTACGTTTAAAACTATACTAAACGGGCAATAGCGCGTTTAGTATATACAGGCTATACATCTTTATTGCCGCTCAACAATTTAAATGTGCTCAGCGCACCTAAAAATAAGAGAGCTGTTAGTATGCAAAAAAACAATCAAGCTTCCATCTCACAAACTGAGTATAAAGCCACCATAAAACGGCTCGAAGAGTTTAGCCGCTTTACTGATAGCAGCATTGGTATTCCGTTTACTAAATTTAAATTTGGTGTAGAGTCGTTGATTGGGCTTTTACCTGTGATAGGTGATTTAGCAGGGCTTATTTTGTCTGGCTATGTACTAATTGAAGCGCAGCGCTTAGGTGTTAGCAAGCGAGTAAAAAGCCGTATTATTATAAATATGTTGATTGATTTTGTTGGCGGGCTCATTCCATTTTTTGGAGATATTTTTGATGCCATGTTTAAAGCAAATACGCGTAACACCCGCATACTTAAAAAACATTTAACAGATAAGCTAACCACAAACCCATAAACATTATTAGTTACAACGTGTGTAATTAGCCCTGTTATTAACTATTTATTTGGCATCAAAAAAGTACTTAGCGAGTATTTCTTTTTGTTGACCAAATTGATCAGACACTCCAATTCCAATCCCAATTATTTCCCCTTGTGCCTGCGGCGGCTCAGCGTGCAGCGCTTTTTGTACTAACGCTAATGCAGGATTTTTCTCATTTGCAAGTAGGGTTAAATGCGGCTGAAAATTTTGAAATACATTAGGGCTGCCATAACGTTCAAAAGCCACAAGTTTATTAGGGTAATGCTTTACCCAACTTGGCACTGGTGCTTGATGATCGCGAAGCGGCTCAAGCTTAAGGGTAACCTCATCTGCCAATCGTTGTAATTGATATGATTTTTCTAAGTTTATAAATGCCCAATTACTTGGTGATACACTTAATCCATTGGCTTTTATCTCAAACGACTGATGTTCTTTTACAATGCGCTCAACCATTTGCTTAATTTCGTTTTGTGCTTCAAGTGGGTAATCCGTTAAATACAAGGTGGCATGCACGGGTAACCCTTGTTGGTAAAACGTAGTAATTTGGTGCGTAGCCAATTCATCGCTGGTGTTAGCGACTAGCTCAACAATAGGCTTAGAAGGAATAGCAAATACGTTAATACTTATGCTTTTTGCATAACTGCTGGCAGAAGTAGCCAACAGAGTTAAAAATGTAATAGAGATAAATAGCCACGATAAAGAGCTGTGTTGTTTAACCATAAGAGTGAGTCAATTTAGGTTTTTGGTTGGCATATGGTAAGCGCAATTAAGTGATCAGTAAATAAGTGCATAAAGTTTTATATTTTTGATTTTGTGACTAATATTACTTTAGCTTCATACGGATTATGGATATTGTTTCTAGCAGTATTCAACTCTCTGTATTTATTGCTCTTAAAAGTGCTTCAAGGAAAGTTCAATGATATTTAAAGCGTTAAATAAGTTAAAAAGAACAGTGCGCTTTTCTATTCGTTTAACGGTTGTGGCGGTATTTGTATTGGCAACGTCCATTACCGCCATTATAGCCACTAGCTTACAGTATTACTTCAGCGAAAAAATGGCACTAGAGTCTAACTTGTTGCATTTCAATATGACCACGCAATCTGTTGCTGATTACCTATCACGCATCAATGAAAAATCTGAAAATACTTTAAATATGATGGTTAAAAATACTTCACTAGTAGGTAATAACTTTTCAGATAAAACAGAGCTGCGTAATGTATTGAGCGAAATAATGGAATTAAACCCTTTGTTTTACGCATTTTCTATGGGCTATAGCAACGGAGACTTTTATGAAATTATCAATCTTGAGAGTGGTAAAATAGTCAGAGAGCGTTTAAATACGGTTGATAATGACCGGTGGGTTGTGATCCATATTAAAACCGAAAAAGGGCAAAGGGTAGAACACAGGTACTACTTTGATGCTGATTTTAACTTAAGAAAACAAACCAATAAACCGACGTTTTTTGATCCTCGAGAGCAAACGTGGTTTAAACAAGCAAATTCAGAGCAGGTGAATAAAACTAAACCTTACTTATTCTCGCATTTACAAACTTCAGGCCAAACCTACTCGATTAAAACCAAAGGCAAGGACCATGTGTTAGCTCTTGGAGTTATGGTCGATAATATTTCTAATTATTTATTAACACAACAGCAGCAGTTAGGTATGCATAACTCTGCGCAGTTATTTATATATAATCGAGAAGGAGAGATTGTTGCTTCAAATCAGAAAGATAAGGTTGATAAAAACAAAAGCTTGAAACAATTAACGCTAAGCGAGCAACAGCAAAAAGTAATTGCACAATACCCGACTATTACAGTATCAAACGAAACAAATTGGGCCCCTATGGACTTTAGTGTTAGTGGTACGCCCAATGGCTACAGTATTGAATATATCAATGCGATTGCGCAGCTACTGGGTATTAAGATAAATTATGTTAATGGACTTAGTTGGCAAGAGTTACTTAATTTATTTAAAAATAATCAGATAGATGTACTTCATCCTGTAGTTAATACCACAACGAATAATACCTTAGGTATGCTTAGTACACCCATGGTAAATTTGCCTTTGAGTATTGTTAACCATCAGAGCAACCCACCAATCACCCACATACAGCAACTTGCTGGTAAGTCAGTTGCAGTGGGTGAGGGCTGGTCAATTGTAAAAACATTGCAAGCGCAATTTCCAGAAATTAACTTAGTAGAGGTTCCCAATACAAAAGCGTTGTTAACGCATGTAGCCAATGGTGATACCTATGCGGGAATAGACAGCAAGGCGGTATTACAATATATCCAACAACAATTTTTTATTGATGGGGTTCAGTATAATCAACTAGATGAAGAAAGTGCCGCGCTTTTTTCAAATGACTATCACTTATTATTTCATAACCAAGACGCTCAATTAAAAGCCTTGTTTGACTATGCAGCCACGCAACTGCCTATGCAATTTAAACAACAACTTAGTGATAAATGGCTTAATACTAATCCAGAGAAAAAATCAAAAGTTGTGGGCACTGTCCCCTATGAGCAATTAATTACTTTATTAGACGATGATAGTAATTTCTCTAATTTAAAGTTAGTGCATATTAATGGCAAAGAACAGTATGTATTTATTAAGCCTTTATCTGACTATTTATCGCTAGCCAGTACAGGTTACTTAGCCATTATGGTTTCTAAAGAAGATGTATTGAGTTCTACACGGAAAAAAATAAAGCTTTCTCTTATCATTACTGCTGTTTGCCTTATTTTGATATTACCTGTGTCGTGGTTTTTTGCATCCCCCATTGTTGCCCCAATTAAAACGCTGGTGGGTGAAAATAATAAAATTAAAAATCGTCAGTTTAAGCAAGTCTCAACCTTAAAAAGTCATATTAAAGAAATTAATACTTTAGCCAGCTCTATGGTCGAAATGAGCAAGTCGATACAACAACACGAAGAAAGCCAAAAAGCACTCATGGCTTCGTTTGTTGAGCTTATAGCTCAAGCAATTGATGATAAGTCTCCCTACACTGCGGGACACTGCGAACGTGTCCCAGAGCTAGGTATTGAGCTTGCTAAAGCCGCTTCAGAATCAGAGTTACCTGCCTTTCAAACGTTTAAATTTAAAAGTGATGAGGAGATTGAAGAGTTTAGCTTAGCTGCTTGGTTACATGATTGCGGTAAAATAACTACTCCAGAGCACATTGTCGATAAAGGCACTAAGTTGGAAGTGATTTATAATCGTATTCATGAAGTAAGAACACGGTTTGAAGTCCTTTGGCGAGATGCCGAGCTTGATTACTACAAGTCATTGCAACAAACCCCAAAAAATCAGAGTGAGCTAGCTAAGCAGTTGGCAGCTAAACATCAACAATTACTGGACGATTTTGCCTTTATTGCACAGTGTAATATTGGCGGCGAAAAAATCACAGCAGCCTCGCTTGAGCGTTTAACCTTGCTAAGCAATGTTACTTGGGTGCGGCACTTTGACGATAAGCTAGGGCTTTCACCTATCGAAATGTATCGCTATGCACAAACGAGTGACACGCTGCCTGCTACTGAAAAGCTACTCAGCGATAAGCCTTGGCATTTAATTCCTCATGATAAACCGATTGAATATGACGAGCGTTTAGGAATAAAAATTGCTCCGTGTAAATATAAATATAATTTAGGGGAGCTTTATAATTTACAAACTTCTAGAGGCACCCTTACCGCAGAAGATAGGTTTAAAATTAATGAGCATATTATAAGTACCATACGTATGCTCGATACATTACCATTTCCTAAAGAGTTGGAGCGTGTCCCGCGTTTTGCCTCTACTCACCATGAAACATTAAAAGGAACTGGCTATCCTCGTAAACTAAGTGCCGATGATTTATCGATACCTGAACGGGTGCTGGTACTTGCTGACATTTTTGAAGCATTAACTGCAGCCGACAGGCCCTATAAAAAGGCAAAAACACTCAGTGAGTCCATTGGTATATTAGCTAAAATGGTGGCCGATCATCATGTTGATAAAGCCGTATTTGAATTATTTTTAAGTTCAGGTATTTATCTTGATTATGCTAAGCGCTATCTCAATGCTGAACAAATAGATGAAGTAGATATTTCTAAATATATAACCTAGGGCCAAAGCGTTAAAATTAAACCGCTTAGCGCTAACAATGTTTTTAATCACTTGTTTTTTTACTTTGTAGATAAAAGTACGTACAATTCGCTTCGTTTTTAGTGTGCTTTATACTAATTTCATCTGTCTTTAAAGCATCGGGTTCAAACGAGTATACGAAGTATTTATGCACCAAGTAGCTGATCTGATTTCTATTTTCGAACACACTTTTTACCAAAGCTATAACACGCGTTTGGTAAAAGGTGAGCATGAGCCTATTTACATTCCCGCAAATGATACAACCCCGCATCATCAAATTGTGTTTGCCCATGGTTTTTATGCCAGTGCATTGCATGAAATAGCTCATTGGTTAGTGGCAGGTTCTCAGCGCCGTTTAAGTGAAGACTATGGTTATTGGTATTGCCCTGATGGGCGCGATGCTACACAGCAAGCGGAATTTGAATCAGTAGAGGTAAAACCTCAAGCAATAGAGTGGGCATTGAGTGTGGCTGCCGGGTTTGATTTTAACGTATCGGTAGATAATTTAAATGGTGAGCAAACTTGTCGATTTGCGTTTCAGTCTCGCGTTCATGCAAAGTTATTAGAGTTATTGCAAAACGGGTTTAACCCAAGAACAACCTTACTATTAAAAGCACTATGTAAATTTTATAACACCACGTGGCCATTACATGCTGCGCAGTTTACATGGCGTTCTCCCGAGGAGTTAAAAGATGCAGTTTAAGTTAGGATTGATTGTAAATCCGGTCGCAGGGCTCGGTGGTACTGTGGCGCTTAAGGGCAGTGACGGTGAAGATACCGCAGCTAAAGCCATTGCATTAGGTGCAGAGCCTAAGTCAAATAGCCGCACTAAAGCTGCACTTGAAGTGCTTGTACCTCATCAATCAAACATTACTATTTATACTGTTAATGATGAAATGGGGGAGCAAACAGCAAAAGCGTTGGGCTTTAATACGCAAGTGGTTTATCAAAGTAACTCACCCACAACCAGTGATGATACCGAAGCTGCAGCTCGTTTATTACAGCAACAAGGTGTAGATTTAATCTTATTTGCTGGTGGCGACGGAACGGCGCGCAACATTTGCCATGCTGTAGAAGACTCGGTACCCGTGTTGGGCATTCCTGCTGGGTGTAAAATTCATTCCGGCGTCTATGCCATAACGCCAAAAGCCGCAGGCCGTGTAGTTGAAATGCTGGTAAAAGGTGAGCTGGTAACATTAAGCGATGCTGATGTGATGGACATTGATGAAGTGGCTTTTCGCCAAGGAACAGTAAAAGCAAAACGTTATGGTGAAATGCAAGTGCCAAGTGAAGTGCGCTATGTACAAGCGGTTAAAAATGGCGGTAAAGAAACTGACGAGCTGGTGCTAGCAGATATAGCTGCTTATGTCGTTAGTGAAATGGATGCCGATACCCTCTATGTCATGGGTAGTGGCTCTACCGTTGGCGCAGTGATGGAAGAGATGGGGCTTGAAAACACCTTACTCGGTGTTGATCTCGTTGAAGATCAAGCTTTAGTAGGCCAAGACCTAACAGCCCAGCAACTTCTTGAACTTACCAAAGAACGTGAAACAAAGTTAGTGATCACCCTAATTGGCGGCCAAGGGCATATTTTTGGTCGAGGCAATCAACAACTCAGCCCAGCGTTAATTAAAGCGATAGGCCGCGATAATATTATTGTGGTGGCTACTAAAACAAAATTACAGGCTTTAAATGGCCGACCGCTGATTTGTGATACCGGTGATAGCAAATTAGATGATGAATTAAGCGGTTATATACGTGTAACCAGTGGGTTTAACGACCATATTATGTATGCAGTAGGTCATCAAGATGGGCTGCACCCAGAGGAGAAGTAACACATGAGTTTAGTAAATTACATAGATGCTGCGCAGCAATATTTTGATGATTTAGTGATAAAAGCAACCGATGACGAGTTATTTGCCGGCGGTTATTTACGCGGCCACTTTGATTTAGCCGTAGGTTATGCACAAGTTGAAGAATTAAATCTAGAAATTGCAGAACTAAACGACACGGTTGAAAAAAGCTTAGTAAAAGCTTATCGCAATGGCGAACTTAATGAAGATGATAAAGCACTCGTAGTAAGAATATGGGATGAAGTAAAAGCACTCGCATAAGCTTTTTTTATTCATTAAAAATAGCGCGGCTACTGAGCCGCGTTTTTTTGTGCCTAAAAAAGAACTTGTTTATTCAGTTAAAATTTACCTCATTCCTTAGATACGCTAAAGTAGCACAGTCTAAATTCTAGGGAACAAGTGAAATGAATAACAATAATGATGCGACAATGCCAACTGGCATAGTTGCGCGATTTTTAAATTTTGTTGAGCGGGTAGGTAATAAGCTTCCTGATCCAGCAATTATCTTTTTGTTTGCCATGTTATTAATCTGGTTTTTGTCTTGGTGGTTTTCAAGCGTCACATTTGATGCAATAGACCCTCGTACTGGCGAAGCCATTATCATTAATAACATGCTTGCCAGCGATTCGTTGGCCACTTTTTTATCTTCTATGGTAAAAACATTCACCGGTTTTGCGCCACTGGGTGTAGTACTGGTTGCTATGCTAGGTGTAGGCGTTGCAGAGCATTCGGGCTTTATTAATACCGGCCTTAAATTAATGCTCAAAGTAACGCCTAGAAAATTACTAACACCCTCAATTATTTTGGTAGCTATTGTGAGCCATACGGCTACCGATGCAGGGTATGTGCTGGTTATTCCACTTGCTGGGGTAATATTTTTTGCAGCAGGTCGTCATCCGCTTGCCGGTATTGCAGCGGCATTTGCCGGGGTAAGTGGTGGCTTTGGGGCTAACTTTATCCCATCTGGGATTGACCCATTACTGCAAAGTTTTACGCAAAGTGCAGCACAAATTATTAATCCAACAATGAGCATTAACCCGCTTAATAACTGGGGCTTTGCTTCAGCATCAAGTTTATTTATTGTGATGCTAGGTTGGTATATCACCGATAAAATTATTGAACCACGTTTAAAAAATTCCCCAGTAGATGGCGAAACTCAAGACCTACCAGCATTTGAAGATGCGCGTAGTGACGAAAAGCGCGCCTTTCTTATTGCTAGTTCCGTAATGATTGCAGGTATTGCGTTATTAGCGTACGTATCCGCACCCGCTGATTCAGCGATGCGCAGCAGCGATGGTTCTTTAACAAACTTTAGTTCACCACTAATGCAGTCAATAGTGCCGCTAATCTTCTTACTGTTTTGGATCCCAGGCGCAGTATATGGTTTTACCGTAGGCACCTTTAAAAGCTCTAAAGACATGATAGATGCGATGAGCAAAGCCATGAATGGTATGGCGTATTACATTGTTATGGCATTCTTTTGTTCATTATTTATTGCAGCATTTAGTAAATCAAACCTAGGTGCTTTACTGGCAATTGAAGGGGCTCAAGTATTAAAAGCAATGGAGTTACCGAGCTCTGTAACGGTGGTAGGGATTATTTTCCTAACTGGTTTTGTAAACTTGTTTGTTGGTTCAAGCTCGGCTAAGTGGGCACTATTAGGTCCGGTATTTGTACCTATGCTAATGCAGCTCGGTATTTCGCCAGACTTAACGCAAGCAGCGTACCGTGTGGGAGATTCTAGTTCTAATATTATCACCCCGCTAATGCCATACTTCCCGCTGGTGGTGGTGTACTGTCAAAAATACGTTAAAGGCACAGGCATAGGTACGCTTATCGCGATGATGCTACCGTATTCAATTGCCTTTATGATCGGTTGGAGTATCTTCTTGCTAGGCTACTGGGCACTTGGTATCCCATTAGGACTTGATGCCAGCTACGTGTACCCAGCAGTAGCGCCTTAACAAATATAATCGCTATAAAAAAGTAGAAGCCCCACCATGAACTGGTGGGGCTTTTTTGTGTTAAATGCATTATTCATAAAGAGGTTTGAGGTATCAAAGGCTAGTGGGGGCGGGTCACGAGGTTCGAGCTGTGGGGAGCGGACTAAGTGAATTATTTACAAAGGGGTGTAGGTACACTGCACTTTAAAGCTCATAAAAGTTGGCGGCGAGTTAGCGAGTTATGAAAATTGAGCTGACCTGATACCTGAATTCCAGACACAAAAAAACCTTGGCACTTTCGTGGCAAGGTTTTTTTACTAAAGAGTCGTTGCTTACTTAGCGGTGAAGCTAACTGGGCGACGTTCTTTACGAGGGCCGCTACGCTTATCAGGGCGTTGACCATCTTTATTAAAGCTACGCTTCTTGTCACCAGCAGGGCGTTCAGAACGCTCGCCGCGTGGCTCAGAAGGGCCTTGATCTTGTGTTAATGTCATACCCATTGGGCGTTTACAAATAAACACTTTTTGGAAGTGATCAAGTACATCTTTAGGCATGTTTTGCGGTAATTGTACCGTACTGTGACTGTCGTGAAGACGAATGTCACCAATAAACTTGCTTGAAATGTCTGCTTCGTTAGCAATTGCACCAACAATGTTCTTAACCTGAACACCATGCTCACGACCTACTTCGATACGGTACGTATCCATAGGACCTGCATCACGGCTATTACGCTCGCGAGGTTTACGCTCAGCGCGCTCACCGCCACGTTCGTTACGACGACCACGGTCACCACGATCATTACGGTCGTTGCGAGGGTTGCGTTCGTTACGTTCACGCGGTTGAATCTTAACTTCTTCAACTTTAATTGGTGATTGTTGCTGTGCTAAACACAGTAATGCACCCGCTAAGTCTTCAGGAGCAAGCTCAAGTTTTTGTGCCATGTTGGCAGCCACTTCGTTGAAGAAAGTAATATCTTTGTTTTCAAGTGCAAGCGTAAGCTTTTCTTGAAGCGCATTGATACGTTTCTCTTCAACAACTTTAGCTGTTGGTAATTCAACTTGTGCGATTTCAGATTTAGTATGACGAATGATATTTTTAAGTAAATAACGCTCGTTATGCTTAACGAAAAGAATCGCTTTACCAGTACGACCAGCACGACCTGTACGGCCGATACGGTGAACGTAGGCTTCAGAATCTTGTGGAATGTCGTAGTTGATAACTAAGCTTAAACGGTCTACATCAAGACCACGTGCCGCTACGTCTGTTGCAATAACAACGTTTAGCATGCCGCTTTTTAAACGATCAACTGTGCGCTCACGCGCTTGCTGGTTCATGTCACCGTTAAGTGGAGCAGCAGAGAAACCTTCGCGCTCTAATAACTCAGCTAGTTGAACTGTATCGTTACGTGTACGTACGAAAACAATAGCACCTTCATATTGTTCTGCTTCTAAGAAACGAACAATGGCTTTGTTTTTATGTACGTGTGCATTCCAAAACACTTGCTCTACTGACGATACAGTTGAGTTGCGTGCAGAAATATGAACCTGTTCAGGATTGTTCATATATTTGCTGCTGATGTTTTGAATTTGCTTAGGCATAGTCGCAGAGAAAAGACATGTTTGCTTTTCACGCGGCGTTTTTTCCATGATGTTTTCAACATCATCGATAAAGCCCATACGTAGCATTTCATCGGCTTCATCAAGTACAAGTGCTTGTAAAGCATCAAACTTGATAGTGCCACGGTTTATGTGATCGATTAAACGACCCGGTGTAGCAACAATAATCTGTGCGCCACGACGAAGTGCGCTCAACTGGATGCTGTAGCTCTGGCCACCATATAGTGCCAGTACTTCAACACCACGAGTGTGTTTTGCATATTGTTCAAATGCCTCAGCTACTTGGATCGCAAGCTCACGGGTTGGTGTGAGTACAAGGATCTGTGGCTGTTTCACAGACGGGTCAATATTATTTAGTAATGGCAGTGCAAATGCTGCTGTTTTACCTGTACCCGTTTGTGCTAGTCCCAGTACGTCCTTTCTTTCTAGCAATAACGGTATACATTGAGCTTGGATTTCAGATGGTGTCTTGTAACCCAACTCTTCAACTGCCTTTAAAATTGCAGGAGAAAGATTTAGAGATTCAAACGTGACTGGTTCTGACATTAATACGCCTCAACGAATTTAAAGAGGCGCGCATTGTATAGGAAATACGAGGCAAATGCTTGTATAAATTACAACTAATTTATATGTGGTTGATGTTGGTCGAAATTTAACCAGCTCAAGTTGTGCGTTAATTAAGCTGGTTAACAATATACCTACAAATTTACTGGTAAAGGCCTAGGTTTTCTTTGGCATAGGCTTCAAATTCAGTAAAACCACCAATGTGTGTTTGGTCTACAAAAATTTGTGGCACAGTCGGGCATGGTTTGCCTGCAGATTTCTCTAAATCTTCTTTACTGATACCTTCTTTGATGATGTCGATGTAGCGGTATTTAAAATCATCGCGGTCATTAGCAAGTTGCTCTGCAACATCTTTAGCGCGAACACAAAAAGGGCAGCCTTCACGGCCAAAAATTACTGTTAACATAACGCTCTCCTCAAATTAATTGATCCTAGTGTAACTAATTTCATTATTTATTACAGTGCAAAAAAACGATTATTGTGTTCGCTTTTTTTAGGGCCTGTAAAAAAAATAAAAAATATTTTATAAAAAATCTTGAAATAAAATTGTCCGCCCATAAATAGTTATTTGAGGACGCCTGATGGGTCTTCATTTAAACAGAACTATTTGAAAGTTATATTATTAATTAAATTTTGCCGTTACTTGTTCAAACGAAAAGTGGCAGCAATATATCGCTTAAATATGAGGATATTATTATGCGTACAGTAGATTTATCACCCCTATACCGTTCATTCATTGGTTTCGATCACTTAGCATCATTAATGGATGCCGCTGCACGAACTGACAAGCAGCCAAGTTTTCCTCCATACAACATCGAAGCACTTGATAAAGACAAATACCGTATCACTATGGCAGTTGCTGGATTTAGTGAAGACGAGTTAAGCCTGCAATCTGAAAACAACACGTTAGTTGTATCAGGCACTAAAGCAGGTAAAGATCAAAACGATGAACGTAAATTCATTCATCAAGGCATTGCCGAGCGCAACTTTGAGCGTAAGTTCCAGTTAGGTGACCACGTTAAAGTACTTGGCGCAGACCTAGCTAACGGCTTACTAAGCATCGACCTTGAACGTGAGATCCCAGAAGCGCTGAAGCCACGTAAAATTGAAATTGGCTCAGGCAATATGCTAGAAAGTAAATAGCTTAGATAGCACACGTATTTTCCCTGTGAAAAGCCGCCATTTGGCGGCTTTTTGCGTTGTTAGTCTTTTAAATCTATTTGCATTTGTTTTAAAGCGTTAATTTTATCTATTGCAACTTGTAGTTGTTCTTGTGAAAGCTTTTTTTGTCGGCCTTTAGCAAGTAAGTCTTCAAGTTTTAATATTTTGGCTTTTGCAGCAACAACAAAACGTTGTTCTAGCTGTCTTTGCTGTTCAAGGTGGAAATCTTGATATGCCTGGTGATTATTTAGATCACCATTGTACTGAGCCACTGGCTGAGTATTTTTTACTATGTTGGGTAAATAGGCCACAGAGGTTATTGTTGGTAAGGGCTGAGAGCTAGTATTACTAGTTGCAACCGTTTTCAATTGCGTGCTTTCCAACTCTTGAGTCATGTCAGCAGCAGTAAGCTCGAGGGACGTTATTTGCTTGACACTTTTAGCTTGGTTAAGGCCATCAATATCCTTTATCGTTGGTTTGCTAGTATAATGAGTGAAAAGTGTGTAAATACCAACACAAGCTAAAGCAATGACAGAAACGAAAATTTTTTTACTCATAAAATTACTCCCGTCTTATTTTGCCACTTGAGCCAGTTATTTTCATACTGTTGTGCCGCTTTTTGTTTTGCGATGGCCTTTGTTGCTTGGTATCGAACGGTTTCATCTTCTGGCGAAAAATAATCAAACTGATGCTCATAACTGTGTACCACCACCCATTCACCACTAGGTGTACGAATAACAGCAGAAATGGTGTTTTCTTTAGTTGTGAACGCAAGTTGTACAACCCAACTACTTTTGTTTTTGCGGTTTAATTCATTATTGTATTGAGCATATATATCTTGTTTTCCTGATATTACTAATGCTTGTTCAAGTGATTTGTTATCCGCCAACGTGCGAAAGTCTACAGCATTGGTTCGACTAGCAAATTGAGCTCCGTGGGCTTTTACTTGGCTTAAAAACTTAAACTGCGATTTATTTGCTTGATAAAATGCTTTAATTTCGCTTTTGTTTACTTGTTTCTCTAGCTTTTCAAGAACAGGGCTCTGCATGTGCATCATTGTATTTATGCCTAGCCAGCTTTGAATGGAGGGGCGCAAAATATCTCCTTTAGCTATTTCAT
The DNA here is from genome assembly GCF_048401115.1 of Pseudoalteromonas sp. US3C1013. Taxonomy (GTDB): domain Bacteria; phylum Pseudomonadota; class Gammaproteobacteria; order Enterobacterales; family Alteromonadaceae; genus Pseudoalteromonas; species Pseudoalteromonas undina. The sequence continues at coordinate 931,188 of NZ_CP183075.1, forward strand.
ACAGATGTTCAATATCAATATTCTGTTTTGCCAAAATCGGTTTGGCTTTTGAAAACGCTATATTGAATTGCCGTTTTTTTATTAATTCACTTTTGAAAAGTTCACTATCTCCTCTATGGAGTTTAAAACGTACCTGCATTGATAGTGCATCGATAAATTCATATAAATTAATAGAGTTATACAAAATAGGGGTTAAATCGATCTGCTGCATTTTTTTAATCAAGCTTTGCACATACTGACCATTTTTAGGGTAGGGCCCTAATGTGTGTTTAAGCCATTGACTATCATAAGTGTCAAGCTTTACCTGACTTGACTGTACCTTTATAGCTAACTGCGAATCGAACAGATTTTTTAAGTAACGTTCAACATGGTATTGAGTACTAAAACCAACGGCAGATTGTCGTTTTATTATCGCAGGTGTTTTTAGGGTTGCTTGTTGTAATAAAAACTGATTCTCATACAGACGAGTTCTAACTTCATTGATTGTAATTTCAGGTTTGTGCTTTAAATAAGCACGATGCATAAAGTTAACTTCATCACTACTGTATTGTGTAAATGAGGCCATTACTAGGGAGTGGTAAAAAGCCCCTAGTAATGTAATCACTAAAATAGCCATTTTTTTCATTAGCGAGCAACCATGGCGTGGTTTAATAAGTGCACCACCATTGCTATTGCATGGGGCACTACTTGCTTAGCTATATTAAGGCGATCAAAATGATCTTCTGAGTTGAGTACAATCCCACCTTGTGCATAAGAAAATGAACCGCCTTGAGTTAATAATGGGCGAACATCTTGGCTATTTTTATCTAAAGGCGAGAACGTTTGCATTGCTTGAGTAACGAGTGATAAATCGTTGAGCTGCTCTTGATCATAGTAATCTTTTACCCAACTTTCCCAGCTAGAGTGGTTAAGGTCTGATGTGGTCCATGTGTGGTGAGGTTGTAATAAATCAGTAGTATGAAATACAAACCCTAATACTTGAGGATTTCCGCTTTGTAAGTAACTTTGATACCAATATTGCCCTAAATTATCGATAGGTTGAAATGGCATTTCTTCAAAGTCATCGTACATAGAATAGGTTGAGTTGCTATCGATTCTGTAGTGAGATTCTGTTACACCATAACTGTTATATTTTGAAGAGTCGGCATTGAACCAACCTGTTTCCCCCCCTTTACCATCATCAAGATAGTCACCTTTAAGCCAAGCAGATGCAAGATTATCAATAGTGCCCCAAACGGTGAGCTTCTCATAATTATAACCACCAAAATCGTTTCCATGTTGGTCTGCACCTTGGGTATGATTTTGAAAATGCCAATAGCTTGTATATTTAACTATACTTTGCGCTGCTCCCCATACTGGCGCTTGAACACATGAACCTGTAATAGCACCACAGAAAAAGGTGTCTTCAAAGTCATCTACATCATAAGCAGCTTGTCCCAGCAGCTCGGCTAATTCAGAGATTGTCAGATTGTTTTGTGCAGCGTACTGACGTAGGGCAGCATATTCGGTGCTGGCTGGGTGTTGCTGCATATAATTTACGGCATCTAGAACAATACGTTTGTGAGTTTCTTGACTAAAAGCTTGAGCTTGGCTTGTACCGAGTAATAAAAGTGTCGCTGCAATTAATTGTTTTTTCATTTTATTCTCATCATAGTTTGGAGTAAGAGGTGCTATTAAAAAATAAGCTCATTACACTGACATGACAAATAAATTAAACATTTAATTAACAATATTACCTGATTTTGGTACTTTAATATTAACTATCAAGGATACCGCCGCCAATTGACGGCATTTATATTTATAGCTTTTCAATATTATTTAAATAGTTGTTAGCTTGCTCTAAGGTTTCTTGGCGCAATGATTCATCTTGTTTATCCCAATTACGATAAACCATGCCTATTCGCGGGTTTTTCTCAAGTCGTTCTCGGTGTTTTTGCATAAACTGCCAGTAGAGGCTGTTTAGCGGACACGCGTCTTTACCCACTTTTTCTTTGACTTTGTATTGGCAGCTTTTACAGTAGTCGCTCATTTTATTTATATAGTTGCCGCTAGCCGCATAAGGCTTAGTGGCTATGATGCCATCGTCAGCAAACTGGCTCATCCCTCGGGCGTTAGGCATTTCTACCCATTCGATTGCATCGATATAAACACCTAAATACCATTCATCGACTTCATCAGGATTAATGGCGGTTAATAAACAAAAATTGCCTATTACCATTAAGCGCTGAATATGATGGGCATACGCGCTGTCTAAGCTTTGTGTTAATGAGTGGCTTAAGCAATTCATTTTTGTTTTACCATTCCAAAAATAACTCGGCAGTACACGAGTTGCATTAAGCTGGTTTTTGTTGGCGTAATCGGGCATGTTTTTCCAATACACGCCACGCACATATTCGCGCCAACCCAGAACTTGGCGAATAAAGCCTTCAACCTGAGAAATAGATATTTCATCTTGACGTTGTTGGTACTCTTTAACAACACGGTCGATAACATAGCGAGGGGGTAAAATTTTGGCATTTAACGCAAACGATAATCGGCTGTGATAAAAGGTATCTTTATCAGGGCATTGATCTGTCATCGCATCTTGAAATTGACCAAAGCGAGGCAGTAAATGTGCACAAAAATGATCAAGCGCACTTATTGCTTGCTTACGGGTTGTTGGCCAGCTTAATTGTGTGTCTATCTGTCCAAAGTAGTTTATTTTATGTTTATCTAAACGCTCAATAATGGCGCTAACATCATTTTTAAATAATTTGGGTTTGGGGATATCGGCTAAATCACTTTTTGAAAACTTATTACGGTTATTGGCATCAAAGTTCCATTGCCCACCGGCAGGTTTGTCATCGTCCATTAAAATATCAAACTGCTTACGCATTGCCCGATAAAAATGCTCCATGGTGACGTGTTTATCTTTTTTAAAGCGTTTATCTATGTCGTTAAATGCTAATAAAAAATGCTCGCTGTCACAGGCATTCACCGTTAACTCGCTATTAGTCGCGAATTCGTGAAGCTGTGTTTTTAAACGGTACTCATCTGGGTATTGATATTCAATAGAGGTACATTCATGCTGCTTGGCTAAACGCGTTAAAAGAGCGGGTAAGTCATCATCGTCTTTGGTGTCATCTAGCGTGAGATGTAAAACATTGAAGCCAGCATCTTTTAATGCATTAGCGAAGTTTTCCATGGCTTTAAAAAAGGCTGATATTTTTTGCACATGGTGTTTTACATAGTGTGCTTCTTGTATAAGCTCAGCAATAACAAATACTGTGTCGTCTGATTTGTCTTTAAACCACGAATGAGCAGGATTGAGCTGATCACCTAAAATCAATTTTAGTGTGTTGTATTTTTTCATAATTAGCCAAAATTCACTCTTATACGTGATATTTTCAAAAGCGATCTATTTCTTAAAGTATGTTTAACCTGAACTCTGGTTAAGAGGTTTACTAACATATTAAATCAAAAATGATATTTATGTTTATTTTCTCTAGCCAGAGATTTTCAGTGAAAACAAGGCGAAATTACGCGTCAATAGCTAGCCTATTGCAAGTAAATTCAACGCAGTTAGCGCTGAAAATAGCTGCTTGAGATAGATTTATTATCCAAAGTTCAGGTTACCGATAATAGAGCACCGAATGCAATTTAATACAGCGGTTGATTGTAACGATTCAAATTTTATAGCAAACATAGTGTAGGTAAGGCGATAAACTAGGTTGCTTTTTTTATCAACTTATTAGTTATTATGGTTGCTAATTTAGCGGCACATCCTTATAATAGCGGCCATTGTTTAGTAGGTTATAAAATTTACTAACAGCGATATTAAGTTATTAACTTTTTATCTATTGGCGCGGGATGGAGCAGTCTGGTAGCTCGTCGGGCTCATAACCCGAAGGTCGTTGGTTCAAATCCGGCTCCCGCAACCAATCTTAATAGTAGGTTTAAACTTACTACTTTATATCGCGCATTCTAAGTAATGCGCGTTTTGCGTTTAAGCTAATGAAGTTTAATTTGGTCAGGGTACTGACTCGCAACCAAGCTTGGCCCTAGGCCACACAGTTTTGCGTTTTTTGGTGTGACGCCCCGCTTGGTTCGGGGCGTTGTTGTATCTGCACCGTTTGATTTAATGTTTATCGATTAAATCAAAATTTAAACTCAGTATTTTAGGGCTATAAGCCCTTTTTTTGTTTGTATGGAGGATTTTCGTGACAAAACTTGAACAAGATTTAGTAACCATGTTAACGCCTGCGGTAGAAATGCTAGGCTTTGAATTACATGGTCTTGAGTTTGTACAAGCGGGTCGCCATTCTACCTTAAGAGTATACATTGCTCACGAGGATGGAATTTCAGTTGACAACTGTGCAGATGCTAGTCGTCAAATTAGTGCGATTTTAGACGTCGAAGACCCGATTACAAACGAATATGATTTGGAAGTGTCGTCTCCTGGTGTTGATCGTCCATTATTCAAACAAGATCACTACGAGCAGGCGCAAGGAGAGGAAGTACGCGTGCGTACTAAGCTTCCACAAGACGGTCGCCGTAATTTTAAAGGCGACTTAATAGCAGTTAGCAGCGATATGATCACATTATCTAGCGATGGTGCAGAGCATTTAATCATGCTTAGTAACATTGAACGTGCGAACATAATCGCAAAGTTTTAATTCGAGTGCGAAGGAATAGGGCAAGCGAGGCATTACCCATGGCAAAAGAGATATTATTGGTTGCTGAAGCCGTTTCCAATGAGAAAGCGGTTCCAAAAGAAAAGATTTTTGAAGCTCTAGAGTTCGCATTAGCGACAGCGACAAAGAAAAAGCATGATGGTGAAATTGATGTACGTGTTGCAATTGACCGTAAAACTGGCGATTACGATACATTCCGTCGCTGGCAAATAGCTGAAGTATTAGAAGATGGTTCTTTAGAGAATCCATACAGCGAAATCACGTTAGAAGCTGCTCAAGTTGAAGAACCAGACTTGAAAATGGGCGACTACGTAGAAGAGCAGATTGAATCAATTAAATTTGACCGCATAACAACACAAATGGCTAAGCAAGTAATCGTACAAAAAGTACGTGAAGCAGAGCGTGCCTTAGTGGTTGAAGCGTACAAAGATCAGCAAGGCGAGCTAGTAACGGGTGTTGTTAAAAAAGCAACGCGTGATGCAATCGTACTTGATTTAGGTAATAACGCAGAAGCGGTTATTTACCGTGACGACATGCTGCCACGTGAAAACTTCCGCCCAGGCGATCGTATTCGTGGTCTTCTATATGAAGTTAAACCAGAAGCACGTGGTGCACAGTTATTTGTAACCCGTTCTAAACCAGAAATGCTGATGGAATTATTCCGCATTGAGGTGCCAGAAATTGGCGAAGAGATGATTGAATTACGTGCCGCAGCTCGTGATCCAGGTTCACGCGCTAAAATCGCAGTTAAGTCTAATGATAAGCGTATAGACCCTGTAGGTGCGTGTGTTGGTATGCGTGGCGCACGTGTTCAAGCGGTATCGTCAGAACTTGGCGGTGAGCGTGTTGATATCGTACTTTACGATGACAACCCAGCACAGTTTGTTATTAACGCAATGGCACCAGCAGAAGTGGCTTCAATCGTAATGGATGAAGACACTCACTCAATGGATATTGCTGTTGAAGCTGATAACTTAGCACAAGCTATTGGTCGTAATGGTCAAAACGTACGTTTAGCAAGCCAGTTAACTGGCTGGGAATTAAACGTAATGACCGTTGATGAAATGCGCGCTAAGAACGAAGCTGAGTCAGATAAGTTAATTAACTTATTTACTGAAAACTTAGATATTGATGACGAGTTTGCGTCATTACTTATCAACGAAGGTTTCTCAACACTTGAAGAAGTTGCGTATGTACCTGCTTCTGAGTTTTTAGAAATCGACGGCTTAGATGAAGAAACAGTGGACGTATTACGTTCACGTGCAAAAGATGCATTAACAACGAAAGCCCTTAAAACGGAAGAAAGCTTAGAAGGCGCTGAGCCTGCTGAAGACTTAGCTGAGCAAGGCATTGATGAGCTTGTAGATATTACAGAGCTATCTGCAGAGAAAGCGGGCGAGCTAATTATGGCTGCACGTAATATTTGTTGGTTTGCAGACGAGTAATTTATTAACGGAGGTATTAGAGACTATGGCAGAAGTAAATGTTGAAAAACTAGCCGGTGATATAGGTACAACTGTTGATAAATTGCTACAGCAGTTTTCACAAGCCGGTATTACTAAACAAGCAGGCGATAATGTAACAGAAGCTGAAAAAGCGACGTTACTTGATCACCTAAGCAAGCAACATGGCGGTACTGGATCTGAAGGTCCAGCGCGCATGACATTGCAACGTAAGAGCAAAAGCACATTAAGTGTGACTGGCTCTACGGGTAAAGCAAAGGCTGTGCAAGTTGAAGTTCGCAAAACCCGCACTTACGTGAAAAAAAGTGCTGTTGAGCAAGAGCAAGAACAGCAACGTCTAGCCGCTGAAGAAAAAGCGCGTCTTGAAGAGCAGCAAAAAGCTGAACAAGAAGCCGCAGAATTGAAAGCGAAACAAGAGGCAGAACGTAAAGCGAAAGAAGACGCTGATCGTAAAGCCAAAGAAGAAGCTAAACGCAAAGCAGATGCTGAGCGTAAAGCGAAACAACAGCAGATGACCCCTGAGCAAAGTGCTAAGTCTGAGAAAGATCGCATCGAAGCTGAGCGTCTGCAAAAAGAAGCAGAAGAGGCCGCATTGAAGAAAGCTGAAGAAGAAGCGAAACGTCAAGCAGAAGAGGCAAGAAAGCTAGCTGAAGAGAATTCAGCACGCTGGAAGAAAGAAGAAGAAGAACGTAAGAAACGCGAAGAAACCGCGGATCACCACCTTACGACTTCAACTTACGCACGTGAAGCAGAAGATGTAGCAGATGCTCGCGAAGAGCAAGGCTCACGCCGTGCGAAGAAAAAGAAAAAAGCGCCAGCAAAAGATAAATTTGCAGCGTCTAAAGGTAAAAAAGGTAAGCTAAAAGCGCCAGCGTCATTACAGCACGGTTTCCAAAAACCAACGGCTGATGTTAAAAACGAAGTGCGTATTAGTGAAACAATTACAGTTGCTGAGCTTGCGTCACGCATGGCTGTTAAAGGCGCTGAAGTTGTAAAAACAATGATGAAAATGGGTGACATGGTTACGATTAACCAAGTTATTGACCAAGAAACTGCGCAACTTGTTGCAGAAGAAATGGGCCATAAAGTTATCATCGTTAAAGAAAACGAATTAGAGCAAACAGTACTTAACGACCGCCACGAAGATGGTAAGTCTGAGCCTCGTGCTCCAGTAGTAACTGTTATGGGTCACGTTGACCACGGTAAAACGTCAACGCTTGATTACATTCGTTCAGCTAAAGTTGCTTCAGGCGAAGCCGGTGGTATTACGCAGCACATTGGTGCATACCACGTTGAAACTAACGGCAACATGATCACTTTCCTAGATACTCCGGGTCACGCCGCATTTACATCTATGCGTGCTCGTGGTGCAAAAGCGACTGATATCGTAATCCTAGTAGTTGCAGCCGATGATGGTGTAATGCCACAAACTAAAGAAGCGGTACAGCATGCTCGCGCAGCTGGCGTTCCTTTAATCATTGCTGTTAACAAAATGGATAAAGAAGGCGCAGATCCAGACCGTGTTAAAAACGAGCTAGCTCAGCTAGACGTTATCCCAGAAGATTGGGGCGGTGATACGCAATACGTTCACATCTCAGCTAAAACAGGTCTTGGTATTGATGACCTTTTAGAAGCAGTATTAATGCAATCTGAGCTGTTAGAACTAAATGCACCTAGCGAAGGTATGGCTGCAGGTGTTGTTATTGAATCACGTCTTGATAAAGGCCGTGGTCCAGTAGCGTCTATCCTTGTTCAATCAGGTACGCTTAACCAAGGTGACATTGTATTATGTGGTCTTGAGTATGGCCGTGTTCGTGCAATGCGCGATGAAAACGGTAAAGACATTAAATCTGCGGGTCCTTCTATCCCTGTTGAGATTTTAGGTCTTTCTGGTATTCCAGCTGCAGGTGATGAAGCGACAGTAGTTAAAGACGAGCGTAAAGCTCGTGAAGTTGCTTTATACCGTCAAGGTAAATTCCGCGATGTTAAATTAGCGCGTCAGCAAAAAGCGAAGCTTGAAAACATGTTTACTAACATGACTGAAGGCGACGTGTCTGAAGTTAACGTGGTACTTAAAGCAGACGTTCAAGGTTCAATTGAAGCAATTTCAGACTCACTAACTAAACTTTCTACTGATGAAGTAAAAGTGAAGATTGTTGGTTCTGGTGTTGGTGGTATCACTGAAACAGATGCAACCCTTGCTGCAGCGTCTAACGCAATTGTCGTTGGCTTTAACGTTCGTGCCGATGCATCAGCGCGTAAAGTGATTGACTCTGAAAACTTAGACCTTCGTTACTACAGCGTAATTTACGCACTTATCGAAGAAGTTAAGCAAGCCATGTCTGGTATGCTTGCTCCTGAGTTTAAACAAGAGATCATTGGTCTTGCTGAAGTGCGTGACGTATTTAAGTCTCCAAAAATTGGCGCAATTGCTGGTTGTATGGTTACTGAAGGTACTATCAAACGTAGCGCACCAATTCGTGTACTTCGTGATAACGTGGTTATTTACGAAGGCGAACTTGAGTCATTACGTCGCTTTAAAGATGACGTACAAGACGTTCGTAACGGCATGGAATGTGGTATCGGCGTTAAGAACTACAATGACGTTCGCGTTGGTGACCAAATCGAAGTATTTGAAACAGTTGAAGTACAACGTAGTCTTTAATTGTTGTTAGGTGGTGTTGGACATTCAAGGTCGTACCTCGATAGCCCAACATACCCTATGCTAAGATTTTAAATGGGGGCTCAGCCCCCATTTGTGTATCCATTATTTAGTTAACTTATTATTGTTTTTCAATAGGTTATAATTTTAGGAAAGTGAAATGAGAGAATTTTCTCGCACTGATCGTGTTGCTCAGCAAATTCAAAAAGAAATTGCTGTGATTCTACAACGCGAAATTAAAGATCCGCGCTTAGGCATGGTGACAGTGTCTGCGGTAGAAGTATCGCGCGATTTATCTTATGCCAAAGTTTTTATCACCGTGTTTAACACTGAAGACGAAAATGCAGCAAAACAAAGTGCAAAAGTACTGAACGAAGCAACGGGCTATATCCGTTCGTTACTAGGTAAACGTATTCGCGCACGTATTATGCCAGAGCTTAAATTTGTGGTTGATAACTCATTAATGGAAGGGATGCGCATCTCTAACTTAGTGGACTCTATCATTCGTGAAGATAATGCTAAGCATGTTGATGATGAAACAGATAGCGAAGAAGGCACTAAAGACTAATGGCAAGACGCAGTAAAGGCCGTCCAGTTGATGGTATTTTGTTGTTAAACAAACCAGAAGGCATTTCATCAAACAAGGCATTACAGCAGGCTAAAGGTATTTATTTTGCGCAAAAAGCGGGGCACACAGGTGCGCTTGATCCGCTTGCGACCGGCATGCTGCCAATTTGTTTTGGTGAAGCGACTAAGTTTACCCAGTTTTTACTCGATACAGATAAAACCTATGTTGTTCGAGCTAAGCTAGGTGAACGTACTACCACATCAGACTCTGATGGCGAAGTGGTCGAAACTCGCGATGTGAATGTTACTTCCCAATTACTAAGCGAAGAGATTGCTAAGTTTTTAGGTGAGTCAGACCAATATCCATCAATGTATTCAGCGCTTAAATATGAAGGTAAACCTTTATATAAATATGCGCGTGAAGGCATAGAAGTTCCTCGCAAATGTCGAAAAATTAACGTATTTAGCTTAACGCTTGATGAGTTTGATGAGCAAGCTAACGAGATACAAATGACTGCACATGTATCCAAAGGTACGTATATTCGTACTATCGTTGATGATTTAGGTGAAAACTTAGGCTGCGGCGCGCATGTGATTATGCTGCATCGTAGTGCTGTTGGGCATTACCCTGCAGATAAAATGGTCACACTTGAGCAGTTAGAAGCGTTATTAAATCAAGCGAAAGAACAAGACGTTGCGCCTTCCACTTACCTTGACGAACTATTATTGCCAATGGATACCGCGTTAGTTGATTTACCCGTTGTGGAAATTACTAAAGAGCAGGGAATGGCATTTAGCCATGGTCAAGCTGTGGTGTTGGGTAAAGCCCTGCCTGAAGGTGCAATAAAGGTACTGGCTGACGGAATATTTATTGGTACGGGCGAACGTAATCCTGATGGCCATTTAAAATCAAAGCGCGGCTTGTCTAATCAACAACCAGAGTAAAGTTTAACTTGTAGTTATGCTGATAATTGGTAGAATACGCCCGCTTAATCGTTTTGGCTGAATTAGTGATCGGCTAAAGCACCTATTAAATTTAACTTTTGGAGTTATTATGTCACTAAGCAATCAAGAAAAAATCGATATCATTGCTAAATTCGCACGCGCTGAAGGCGACACTGGTTCACCTGAAGTACAAGTAGCATTACTTACTTTTGATATCAACAAGCTTCAAGGTCACTTTGCTGATCACAAGCATGACTTCCACTCACGTCGTGGTCTGCTTCGTAAAGTAAGCACTCGCCGTAAACTGCTTGATTACCTTAAAGGTAAAGATATCTCGCGTTACACTGCGTTAATCAAAGAGCTTGGCCTACGTCGCTAAGAACTTGATTATCAAAAGGGGAGCTTTTTAGCTCCTTTTTTTGTGTCTAAATTTCCCCATACCCACTATCCACATCGATTAATCCCCTTGAAATATCAGCTAAAAGCCACATTGTAAGTAACAGCAAAGTACATAATTTAGCAACGCGTTTATCTCTGGACTAAGCTCGCAATTTTACCTGACTTTGTTATATACTATGGCGCGTAGATAAAAAGGTTTATTTACGGTTATTTACATCATTGCCAATTGTAGTACTTAATTGATTTCCAACTGAATACAATTATGTACTGTAATTGGTACTTTGATGAAAACTTAATTAATACTAAAAATACATTTAAGGAATATTTTAAGTGCAAGCAATTATAAAAGAATTTCAACTAGGTCAACACACAGTGACGCTAGAAACAGGTGCTATCGCTCGTCAAGCTGACGGCGCAGTACTAGCAAGCATTGGCGACACGTCAGTACTAGTAACGGTTGTTGGTAAGCGTGAAGCTCAACCAGGTCAAGACTTCTTCCCACTAACAGTTAACTACCAAGAGCGTATGTACGCTGCTGGTCGTATCCCAGGTGGTTTCCTTAAACGTGAAGGTCGTCCTAACGATGGCGAAACACTTATTGCACGTCTTATTGACCGTCCAATTCGTCCACTTTTCCCAAATGGTTTCGTAAACGAAGTACAAGTTATCGCGACTGTTGTTTCTGTAAACCCTGAAATCCAACCTGATATGGTTGCGATGATTGGTACATCAGCAGCACTTGCTATCTCTGGTATCCCGTTCAGCGGTCCAATTGGTGCATCACGTGTTGGTTACATTAACGGTGAATACGTACTTAACCCGACACTAAAAGAGCTTGAAGAGAGCCAACTTGACTTAGTTGTTGCTGGTACTGATAACGCAGTACTTATGGTTGAATCAGAAGCAGACGTACTTGCTGAAGACGTAATGCTAGGCGCGGTTGTATACGGCCATGAGCAATCACAGTCTATCATCAATGCAATTAACGAATTTAAAGCAGAAGCAGGCAAGCCTACTTGGGATTGGACTGCACCTGAGAAAAACGTTGCATTAGAAGAGAAAGTAGCAACTCTTGCTGCTGATAAAGTAGGCGAAGCTTACCGTATTACTGATAAAGTAGCGCGTAAAGAAGCATTAACTGCTGCAAAAGATGCGGTTGTTGAAGCACTAACAAGCGAACTTGCTGAAGGCGAAACGCTTGATAAGCAAGAAGTAGGTAAAGTATTCGGTTCACTTGAGAAGAAAATCGTTCGTGGCCGTATCGCTGCTGGCGAAAAACGTATCGATGGTCGTGAACCAGATATGATCCGTGCTCTAGATGTAATGACGGGCGTACTTCCACGTACTCACGGCTCTGCAATCTTCACACGTGGTGAAACGCAAGCATTAGTAACAGCAACACTTGGTACAGAACGTGATTCACAGTTAATCGACGATTTAACTGGCACGCACAAAAACCACTTTATGCTTAACTATAACTTCCCTCCGTTCTGTGTAGGTGAAACTGGTTTTGTTGGTTCTCCTAAGCGTCGTGAAATCGGCCACGGTAACCTAGCTAAGCGTGGTATCCAAGCTGTAATGCCAACATTGACTGACTTCCCATATTCAATCCGTGTTGTATCTGAAATTACTGAATCAAATGGTTCATCTTCAATGGCATCGGTTTGTGGTACGTCTTTAGCGCTTATGAACGCAGGTGTTCCAATTAAAGCCTCAGTTGCGGGTATCGCAATGGGCTTAGTTAAAGAAGAAGAAAACTTTGTTGTTCTTTCAGATATCTTAGGTGATGAAGATCACTTAGGTGATATGGACTTTAAAGTAGCGGGTACAACTAACGGTATCACTGCACTGCAAATGGATATCAAAATTGAAGGTATTACTCAAGAAATCATGCAAATCGCGCTTAAACAAGCGAAAGCTGCACGTTTACACATTCTAAATGTAATGGACGAAGCGATTTCTGCACCTTCTGAAGAGTTATCTATGTTTGCTCCGCGTATTTACACGATGCAAATCCCACAGAAGAAAATCGCAGAAGTTATCGGTAAAGGTGGCGCAACTATCCGTCAGCTTACTGAAGAAACGGGTACTACGATTGAAATCGGTGATGATGGCACAATCAAGATTGCTGCTACAGACGGTGAAAGTGCAGCAAATGCAATTAGCCGTATTGAGCAATTAACTGCTGAGCTTGAAGTAGGTACTATCTACGAAGGTAAAGTGGTACGTATCGTTGATTTCGGTGCGTTTGTAAACATTCTTCCTGGTAAAGATGGCCTAGTGCATATCTCACAAATCAGCACTGAGCGTGTTAACAACGTTGCTGATCACCTTAGCGAAGGTCAAGAAGTTAAAGTTAAAGTACTAGAAGTAGACCGTCAAGGCCGTGTACGTCTAAGTATTAAAGAAGCAATGGAATCAGCAGCACCTGCAGCTGACGAGTCTAAAGACGCGTAATTGCTAAACTTTCATCCAGATAATTACTGGATAGTATAAAAAGGGGCTGTTTAGCCCCTTTTTTTATGCTTTAATGTTAGCAATTAATTGTGTTCATCATACTTATACCAACCTGCTTGGATATGGGACTTATTTTAACGATAAGAAAATTGCTCTATAACTAAGCAAAATTTTTGATATCTAGTTGTTCTAAATAAAAGAATTTTAACAACGTTATAGGGGTATTTAATTCGTTAAATTGTTCAAATATTTATGCCGGTTGATATTAATAACACATAACAGGAATGAACCTTACAAGACAGCTTATGTCTTATCTATTTGCTACTTACCTCGGTATTAAGGATTTTAATGAGACTTAAACATTTAGCCTTGGCATCTTTTGCTATTTTGTCTTTAAGCGCTTGTCAGGCTACTACTAAACCCGCTGCTATTATTAATGTGCCATTTACTGCACCGCTTGCATCAGATTTTAGAAATGAAATTGCCATTGCACGTTTTTCAGAGCTATTAAACAGAGCAGACTTGAGTACAGAACAACAAGCAAAGCTCTATTATGACCGTGGAGTACTGTTTGATAGCTTAGGCATGACGACTTTATCGCGAATTGATTTTAACCGAGCGGTTAAACTTAAGCCTGATTTGGCTGAAGTCTATAACTTTTTGGGTATTCAGCATACCTTGATGCAGCAATACGAAAAAGCATACGAGTATTTTGATTCAGCCATAGAGTTAGACCAAGAACATGAATATGCGTATTTAAATCGTGGTATTGCTTTGTACTATGGTGATAGAGCCACGCTTGCAAAGGATGACTTTAAAACATTCTTGGAGCGCTCTCCTAACGACCCTTATCGTGTATTGTGGCTTTATTTAGCTCAAGCAGCACAAGATAAAACCGCGGCAATCGCTGCGTTAAAAGCCAATGCGGCGGCCCTTGATGAAAATGAATGGGCGTATCAGCTTATTGCTTTGTATGTGGGTGATTTGAGTGAAAAAGCCTTTTTTTCAGGCATAGCCGATGGTGTAAGTTCACAACAAGAATACGCTCAGCGTTTATGTGAAGCTTATTTTTACTTAGCTAAACAGCACCAAGCCGCAGGTGAGCTCTCAATTGCCACAGATTACTTTAAATTGGCGCTAGCAACGAACGTACATGAATTTATAGAATATAAGTATGCGCGTTTAGAGCTTGAGTTGATGGCCAGTGAAAGCGCTGGCTAATTATTTAAAACTAAGTGCTTTATTACTGTGCGCTAGCGTTATTAGTGGCTCGAGTAATAAACAAAATAGCATTGGCTTTTGGCAAGTATTACATGCCAAGGCCAATGTGATTGACAGTTATTGGCAATTCCCTCGTTACTTTGCAAACCACATATTACAATTACCCACCACAGCCTTAGCAACCTTAGCTCGCAATAAAATAGCGGATGCTCAATATGGCTATGGGTTGTCATTATTAAGCAATAATCAAACTGAAACGGCTAAACTATTTTGGCAAGCAAGTTTGGATAAAATTACACGAGCACAGCAAAAAAAACTCGCCGACTCGTTATTTTCGCAACAGCGTTGGCAGGATTTAGCGCTACTAAAAAATCAAAATAAGCTTCCTAAAGGCGATATCTTTTATCATCTGCAATTACAGCAACAAGCACCCATAGAAACATTGAGTGCATCATTCATGGATAAGTTAGGGTTTTTACTTGCAAACGAGCAAGTTGAGATACAAAAGCAGTGTACATTTAATGTATTAATGTTGAGCGATCACCGAGATGGTTTATACAGGCTCAATCAATTTCGTAACGCGTACTTTCAAAACCCAGAGCCGAGTCTCAATACCTTTTGTTTTTCAAAACCAGTTTATGTGGGTAGTGCAATTAGCTGCAATAGTACTGAATCCTCCCGTGCTAAGTGCAATTGGCAACAATCATCGCTTAAAAAGCGGCTTCCCTCTGGGTTCGATTTTGCTGTTATGATGCCTAAGCAAGGTACTGCCAGTGTAAAAAATGGTTTAATGCATATTAATTCACAGGCTAGCTACGCGGTTTTTTTGCATGAATTAATGCACTTTAATGGCTTTGAAGATGAGTACGCTTTACCAGCAAAAAAGCAAGCGTGGTTATGTCAGCTTGATGGGTTTGTTGCTCCTAACTTATTTATTGCAAAAAAATCAGATGCTCCCAAAGGGTGGCACAAAAGCCAAAGTTGCCAACAAGGTGGCACTGCTTATAAACCCAGTGCACAGTGGTCAATTATGCAATATCAACAGTTAGGGCTATCAGCGCAATACCGTGTTTTGTGGCAGACCCATATAGCACTCAATGCTGATTTATTTGTACGATTTTAGTGGTTATAGACTCTGCCGTAAACTGTTTAAAAGCTAAGCTTGTTTTACTTCAGTTCATGAATTTATAGGCATTTTTGTTTGATTATTATCCCGCTAGCGGCGCTTTCTATAGACAAAAACTGCGTTTATCAGTATAACTGTACGTATTAATGTTGTTAAAAAACAGACATAAAACGTATACCCAAGTCACTTTGGTATTTAATAATAACAAGTAGCGAATTGATAAACTTTATGATTCAAAAAGGCCCTTCATTATGACTTTGCTCTGGATACCCCTGTTATCCTTATTAGGCAGTGTTATTTCTGCATGCACCGGCAAACTTTCTCGAAATCAGGCAACGAGCCTAACGGCTATTGCGCCATTAGCCGCGCTTGCAATTACACTTTATCATGCGCCTGCGATTCTCGCGGGAGAAACCATTCGTTTTAGCGCACAGTGGATACCTGCTTTAGGGCTGGATATTTCCTTACGCTTGGATGGATTAAGTTTACTGTTTTTATTTATGATTTTAGGAATAGGGCTGCTGGTTATTTTGTATGCCCGTTATTACCTAAGTCAAAATGATTCGCTGCCAAAGCTATTTAGCTACTTAATGTTATTTATGACCGCCATGCTGGGCATTGTTATGTCAAACAATGTGATTCAGTTATGGGTATTTTGGGAGCTAACCAGTATTAGCTCGTTCTTGCTGATCAGTTACTGGTGGCACAAATCAGAGGCGCGCAAGGGGGCGCGCATGGCATTAGCAGTAACCGGCGCAGGTGGTTTAGCCTTGCTGGGTGGTTTAATGTTGTTAGGCGATATTGTTGGAAGTTACGACTTAGACACCATTTTAGCTAGCAAAGCGATTATTCAATCTCACGACTTATATGAATTAGCACTGGTATTAGTTTTACTGGGTGCTTTTACTAAATCTGCACAATTTCCGTTTCATTTTTGGTTACCGCACGCTATGGCTGCACCTACGCCGGTAAGTGCGTATTTACACTCTGCCACCATGGTAAAAGCAGGTATCTTTTTACTTGCGCGTTTTTATCCCGCATTAGCGGGTACCGATACTTGGTTTTTATTAGTCGGTTTGACCGGTTTAACCACGTTATTATTTGGCGCTTATATCGCGTTATTCAAACATGATTTAAAAGGCTTGTTAGCCTATTCAACGATTAGTCATTTGGGTTTAATTACATTATTACTTGGTCTGGATACACAGCTTGCAACCGTTGCCGCTATTTTTCATATTATTAACCACGCGACGTTTAAAGCGTCGTTATTTATGGCAACCGGTATTATTGATCATGAAACCGGGACTCGTGATATGCGCAAACTCAATGGCATGTGGCGCTACTTACCTTATACGGCAACCTTGGCGATGGTGGCTGCTGCCGCTATGGCAGGTGTACCGTTGTTAAATGGTTTCTTATCAAAAGAAATGTTCTTTGCTGAGACACTACATCAGCAAGTGCTTGGCTCTATGTCGTGGCTAATTCCGGTGCTGGCAACTGTAGCGGGTGCGTTGTCGGTGGCGTACTCATCACGCTTTATTCATGACGTGTTCTTTAATGGTGAGCCAATTGATTTACCACGTACCCCTCATGAAGCGCCGCGTTATATGCGTGTGCCTATAGAGATCTTAGTGGTACTGTGTATTTTAGTGGGTATTTTTCCACACTTTGTCGTTGACGGTATTTTATCAGCCGCGTCGCTGGCTGTACTTGGTCAAGCTATGCCCGAGTACAAGTTGACTATTTGGCATGGTTTCAATTTACCTCTACTTATGAGTGGTATGGCGGTAATTGGTGGTTTATTTATTTACGTTAATCGAAAGTACTTGTTCCAGTTCCAAGCGTCGTTACCTCCTTTTAACGCTAAAAAAATCTTCGAGCGTTTTTTAGCGGTAGTGGTCAATTGGTGTCAAAACAAAATCCAATCAACAGAAAATGGCTCATTACAACGTTATGTATTTATAATGTTAGGCGTTGTATTACTTGCCTCTGGTTGGCCATTATTTGAAATGAAGCAGCTAGCTGGTAGCGTGCCTAATACCCCGGTTGATATTCAAAACGCAATTGGTGCAGGACTACTCATAATAGGTGCAATTGCTACCGTTATTTGGCATCGAATTCGAATGGTGTCGTTATTAATGCTGTCGATTGTGGGACTAATGGTGTCGGTGGCGTTTACCCGTTTTTCAGCGCCTGACTTGGCCTTAACGCAACTTACTGTAGAAGTAGCGACTATTATACTATTAATGTTGGCACTGTTTTTCTTACCTCAAAGCACGCCAAGAGAGTCAAGCTCATTGCGTATTTTACGTGATGTGGTTATCTCCTCTACCGTGGGGATCATTATTGCGAGTATTTGTTACGCCTTACTGACTCGTCCGCTTGATTCAATTTCTGAGTTCTTTATTGCTAACGCCAAAACAGGCGGTGGTGGTACTAATGTAGTTAACGTTATTTTGGTTGATTTTAGGGGCTTTGATACTTTAGGTGAAATTACCGTGTTAGGTATTGCCGCACTGGGCATATTTAAACTGTTATCAAGAATTCCACTTTATATGCCAGCGAGCGATAGTGAAGGGCGTCCATGGTCTAAAGATCGCCATCCTATTTTATTGGCTTGTATTTCTCAAAGCTTACTGCCATTAGCGCTATTAGTGTCTGCTTATATTTTCCTACGCGGTCATAACTTACCTGGAGGAGGCTTTATAGCAGGCCTCGTAACTTCTATTGCCTTTATTTTACAATATATGGCGCATGGTACTGCGTGGATAAATGAACGCTTTGATGTTAACTATCGAAAAATTATTGCATCAGGTATTGCTATTGCCATGTTTACAGGTGTGGGAAGTTGGTTCTTTGATAAGCCATTTTTAACTACCTGGTTTGATTACTTTGATATTCCGTTTGTTGGTAAAACAGAGCTTGCCAGCGCCATTGTATTTGACTTGGGCGTGTACTTAACTGTTGTTGGCGCTACGCTGATGATCCTTGCGAGCTTAGGTAATATGACCGCGAACGCAGAGAAAGAAGAGGTAAATATTTAATGGAACTGTTATACGCATCTTGCGTTGGCGTGTTAGTCACCTGTGGCGTGTTTTTATTACTAAGAGCGCGTACATTCCCAGTGGTACTGGGGCTGACAATGATTTCTTACGCGGTTAATTTGTTTTTATTCTCATCAGGGCGCTTAACAATTAATAAGGCCGTGGTACTAGGGACTGGCGCTGATTACGCTGACCCGCTACCACAAGCCTTAGTGTTAACAGCCATTGTAATTGGCTTTGCGATGACTGCGTTTGTGGTTATTTTATCTATTCGAGGCCGAGCAGATTTAGGCAACGACCATGTTGATGGCACCCTAACTAAAAATAAACGCAAGGAGAGAAAATGATTCAGCATTTAGCATCTTTGCCTATTTTACTGCCAATGCTAGCGGCAATTATTTTGTTGCTCCCACCGTGTGGCAAAAGCTTATTTGCACGCCGATTTATGTCTAGCTTAATGGCTATTTTAACCTTTGCAGTTACGGTATTACTGCTAATTCAGGTTAAAGATAATGGAATTATTGTTTATGCAATAGGTAACTGGTCTGCACCATTTGGTATTGTACTGGTTGCAGATATGCTCTCGACCTTGTTAGTCACTTTAACCGCCTTTTTGGGGGTTGGCGTGGCTTTATATGGCTGTGCTGGTGATGATGAACAAGGTAGCTTTTTTCACCCTTTAATCCATTTTTTAATACTAGGGGTAAATGGTGCATTTTTAACAGGGGATTTATTTAACGTCTTCGTATTTTTTGAAGTGTTATTAATTGCCTCTTATGCGCTGTTAATGCACGGTGGCGGTAAACCCAAAACGCGCGCTGCTCTGCATTACGTTATTTTAAATTTAGTAGGTTCAAGCGTATTTTTAATTGGTTTAGGTATTTTATACGGAGTATTAGGCACCTTAAATATTGCTGATATGGCCAATAAAGTACCGCAGCTAAGTGGTGACGACGTTTATTTAGCAAAAGCGGGCGGGTTATTATTACTCGTTGTATTTGCACTTAAAAGTGCGTTATTACCATTGCATTTATGGTTACCAAACGCCTACTCAAGTGCCACACCTGTGGTTGCTGCATTATTCGCGATTATGACTAAAGTTGGTGTTTATGCGACCTTACGTGTATACACGGTTATTTTTGGTGAACAAGCTGGCGAACTTGAGCATATGGCGCAGTCTTGGTTATGGGCGCTGGCTATTGCCACCATAGTGATTGGCGCAATAGGGGTGTTAGCCGCACAAGATTTACGTAAGCTTACCGCTAATTTAGTACTGGTTTCTGTAGGGACGTTGGTGGCATTAGTCGCACTCCAAAACATAAATGCCACCGCTGCATTGCTTTACTATTTAGTGCATTCAACGTTAGTGACTGCGGCGCTATTTTTACTTGCTGATTTAATTGCAACACAACGAGGTAAAGCTGGTGATCGATTAGTCGGCGGGCGTGCAGTAAAGCAACCATTTTTATTAGGTGCGTGTTTTATTATTGCCGGTTTAACCGTTATTGGTATGCCACCTTTTTCGGGCTTTGTTGGCAAAATTTGGATTTTAAAAACGACCTTAAATAGCGAGCAAGCACTGGTATTTTGGCCTGTTTACTTAATTATGAGCTTAGCGCTAATTGTGGCTATATCACGTGCAGGTACTAGTTTGTTTTGGGAACGTAAAGACAAAACAGGTGATGCTAGCGATGCTGCCAATGCCCACCCGCTACAAGTGACCGTGTTAGTTGGTTTATTGGCAAGTTCAATACTACTGGTTATTTTTGGTGACGTGGCAACACAGTACGCCCTCGAGGCGGCAACACAGCTTCACGACATTAGTGGTGGTATTAATGCGGTACTTAAGGGAGGTATGTAATGCGCTTACAAGCTCGTTTTGGTTGGTTACCTACGCCGTTTCGTAGTCTATTTTTATTTATAGTATGGCTCTTGTTAAATAACAGTGTGTCGGTAGGGCATATTATATTAGGGGCGCTACTCGCGTTGCTAATACCGTTATTTAGTATGTCGTTTAGAGACCCGCAACCGCTGATATTAAAGCCGGGGCTAGCACTTAAGCAATTACTAATCGTACTTTACGATATTATAGTGGCTAACTTGCAAGTGGCATTATTAATTCTGGGCCCTTCAAAAAATCTGCGTCCAGGCTTTGTTAAAGTGCCTATAGATTTAATGCATGAAATGCCAATTACTATTTTAGCAAGCTGCGTGTCTTTAACGCCGGGTACGGTAAGTGCCGAGGTTTACCCGCTGATTAAATCGCTTAATGAAGACGATGAACCGGTACAGCGTTATTTATTAATTCACGTGTTAGATTTAGATGATGAGCAAGCGCTTATTAAACAAATAAAAGCACGTTACGAAGCTCCCCTAAAGGAGATATTTCAATGTTAGATACAGTATTACTGATTGTTTTTTCAATGGTTGGATTGTCGTTATTACTTAATCTATGGCGACTTATTATTGGCCCATCAGTACCGGATCGTATTTTAGCGCTCGATACTATGTACATTAACGTGATTGCACTGATTATTTTATATAGCATTAGCATGGGCACGGGGCTGTACTTTGAAGCAGCCTTACTTATTGCCATGCTTGGGTTTATAAGTACGGTAGCTGTATGTAAGTATTTACTTCGCGGCGACATAATTGAGTAAGGTATTAAAATGATAAGTGAATGGATCGTATCAATATTGCTGCTATTAGGCGGGTTATTTATTTTAATTGGCTCAATTGGTTTAATTAAATTACCTGACTTTTTTATGCGTTTACATGGGCCAACAAAAGCCACCACTTTAGGTATGGCGAGTATACTTACCGCTGCTATGGTATTTTTTGCTAATTCAGTCAGTGGCTTAAGTGTAAAAGAAATATTAATCACTATATTTCTATTAATCACTGCACCTATTAGTGGCTATATGCTGATTAAAACCGCTATTCATCATAAGCTTAAAGCTAAAGAGGGAACGAAAGGGCTCGATAATATCGAAAAAGATTAGCTCTGGGAATAAACGATTAAAAGCCGAATAAACACCTGTTATTCGGCTTTTTCGTTTTTTAGTTGTCCCCATTTACAACACTTGTTGAACATGTGATTATGACGCTAATTCAAATACAAAAAGGATATTAATATGGGTAAGGTAATACTGCTTTCACTTTTAATTTTTTCAACTAACCTTGCAGCGCAAACTGCCAAACAGCAAAAAATTGATGAGCTGGTAGAGGTGATGAACATGGATGCCATGGTTGACTCTATGTATGCGCAAGTTGAGGGCATGATGCAAAATATGTCAGTGCAAATGGGCGTAAAGCCAGATGAGAAAGCAATTTTCGACAAATATTATGCTGATATGACCGAGGTATTAAAAACAAAAATGAGCTGGCAAAAAATGCAGCCGATGATGATTAACCTCTACGATAAACAATTTACTGAACAAGAAATTAGCGACATGTTAGCTTTTTATAAGACAGAGTCAGGGCAGGCTATTTTGAAGAAAATGCCACAAGTAATGCAAGAATCAATGCAAATGTCACAAGCCTTAGTACAAGACGCTATGCCTGAAATTCAAGCAATTGCGGGTGAGCTTGGTGAAGCACTTAAGCAATCTCGAAGCAAAGCAAACTAAGCACTACAGTAACTCTCAAATTTAGCAGTCACTTATGGTGGCTGCTCTTATCTTAACTTTCTTCCACACTCCCAGCCATATGCTTAATTAATTGTTGACCTATGTGTTACACATAGGTTTATTATGTTGTCATTACATAGCCAGCCAGAGGTTTAATGATGTACGTAAAGCAATTAGCCAATACTATGGGCGTGACCCAAGACACAGTTCGTCATTATACGCGAATAAAGCTGCTTAATCCTATTCGTGGTGAGCGCAATGGTTATCAAGTGTATACCGCAGCCGAACAGCAACGTTTAAAGTTTATTATTAGTGCGCGTCAACTCGGTTTCTCAATAAAAGATATTCAACAAATTATTGCGCAGTCGGAGCAAGGGCAGTGCCCTTGTCCGCTCACACGACAATTAATAGCAAAGCGACTAGAGGAAACAGAGCAGCACTTTCAAGAAACACTTAAATTACGCACGCGAATGCAAGCAGCGGTTAAACAGTGGGATAAATCGCCTGATGGGGCTGTAAGTGCAGATATATGTAGCTTAATAGAGACCTTTGTTGATCCAATCTCTGAAGTTAAAAATACTAAGGAAGCGTTATGAGTAATCAACCCACCACGCAAAACTTTATGATTGAAGGCGCAAATTGTGGCAGTTGCGTGGCTAAAATAGAGAAAGCACTGAAAAATGTAGAGGGTGCGCAGCGCGTTGAAATGAACTTTGCCGATCGAACTGTGCAAGTAGAAGGTTCGGCTAAGGCTGAGCAGCTAATGCACGCTGTCGCTGATATTGGCTATCAAGCTAAACCTATGAACAGTGATTCTCAACAAGACGCCCTAGATGAAAAAGCCGAAGCTGATAACGCGCACTACAAAAAACTTATGCGCAATATGCTATTGGCATTGGGTTTGGGTGCGCCATTAATGCTTTATGGATTAATCTTTGATATGAGTGTCACTAGCAATGCCCAGCGTATTGGCTGGTTTATTGTTGGAATGATGACGTTGGTCGTAATGATTGTGTCGGGTAAGCAATTTTATACTGGCGCATGGCAGTCATTTAAAAATCATACGGCTAATATGGATACCTTGATTGCGCTTGGTACGGGAACAGCCTGGCTATATTCAATGGTGGTGGTGATCATGCCAAGTCTATTACCAGAGGTGGCTAGACATGTTTATTTTGAAGCCTCAGCAATGATCATAGGCTTAATAAGTCTTGGCTTAGCCTTTGAAGTAAAGGCGCGAGGGCGTACCTCTGAGGCTATTAAACGCTTAATTGGTTTACAACCTAAAACGGCACGGGTGATCCGAGATAACCAAGAGCAAGATGTAGCTATAAGCCAAGTTATTAAAGGTGACTTGATTCGTGTCCGCCCTGGAGAGAAAATTTCAGTCGATGGAGATGTTATTGAAGGTAGCAGTACACTAGATGAATCAATGCTCACTGGTGAACCGATGCCGGTTAATAAGGGTGAGGGTGACAAGGTTGTTGCTGGCAGTATTAATAAAAGTGGTACTTTGTTGTTTAAAGCAACCCATATAGGCAGCGAAACCACCTTAGCGAATATTATTAATATGGTTAAACGTGCACAAAACTCTAAACCCTCAATTGGACGCTTAGCTGATGTTATTTCAGGCATATTTGTACCCACAGTGATGATTATTGCGGTGCTAGCAGGCTTAGCATGGCTTAACTTTGGCCCACAGCCGAGTATTGCTTATGCGGTTGTTGCAATAACCACAGTTTTAATTATTGCTTGCCCGTGTGCACTTGGCTTAGCTACACCGATGTCAATTATGGTCGGCATAGGTAAAGCTGCTCAGTCGGGTATACTTATTCGTAACGGTGAAGCGCTACAAACAACAGCTAAAATCACCACCATGATCTTAGATAAAACAGGCACTATAACCGCAGGTAAGCCAACCGTGACCGATGTGGTTACGTTCAACCAAAGCGACAGTACCGAGGTGCTAAAGTTAGCAGCTAGTCTTGAAAGTAGTTCTGAGCATCCATTAGCCGAAGCCATGGTTAATTATGCTAAAAACCAAAATATTTCCCTTGAAAAAGTCAGTAATTTTAATGCTATCACTGGGCAAGGTGTCATCGGTACTATTAATGAGCAAAGCCTATTGTTTGGCAATCAGGCACTAATGAAAAGCCACAATATAGATATTGCAGAGGCAATACCTCAAGCGGAGCAGCTTGCTAGCGCTGCTAAAACGCCGATGTACTTTGCTATTGGCAATCAATTACATGCCATTATTGCGGTTGCTGACCCAATAAAAGAAGATTCAGCTGAAGCTATTAAACGCTTACAAAATAATGGTATTCATGTGGTTATGCTGACAGGCGATAACCAAGCGACCGCTAAAGCCGTTGCCAGCAAAGTCGGTATTACAGACTTTATAGCGCAATTAATGCCAGATGATAAAGCCGGTGAAGTGACTAAGCGCCAATCTCAAGGTGAAATTGTGGGCATGACTGGCGATGGTATAAATGATGCGCCAGCGTTGGCACAAGCCGATGTTGGATTTGCCATTGGCACTGGTACAGATGTAGCTATTGAAAGTGCGGATATAACGCTGATGCGAGGCTCACTTCATGGTCTTGCAGATGCCATTGCAATTAGTGGCGCAACCATAACTAATATTAAACAAAATTTGTTTGGGGCGTTTATTTATAACATTGCGGGTATTCCGATTGCTGCAGGGCTGTTGTATCCGTTTTTTGGTTTACTACTAAACCCAGTCGTAGCTGGCGCGGCAATGGCTTTATCATCGCTTACTGTAGTCACTAATGCAAACCGATTACGTTATTTTAAAGCGAGTAACTCGTAACTTTATTTATAGGGGATTTAATTATGTTATTAATTAATTTATTAGGCGTTTTACTTATTGTCGCTATTATTTATTGGTTTTGGTTGTATGAGCCGAAGTAAACAGTCATAGCAATCAAATAGCCATTACTGTGGGTAACGGGGTGTATTAATTATCCAGCGTATATTAAGGTAGCAGCGAACAGGCCTCTGACCCTGAATCGACAAGACGGTTCTCCTTGCGCTGAAACAGTGATTTCCCCCGTTTGAACTCGTGAAACGCCAAGTATAGGTGAAAATGCGGCTATTGAATTACTTTCGTTTGATGCTGGAGAATATACTTTTCATTGCTAAATACAAATGTTTAAAGGGAAGTTTTTGGTTTTTTAATAAAACTAAACGTATCCCTGATACGTATTCTCAAGCAGAAAACATAAAAGGTGTAGTATGAATAAATTAAACCCTAAAAAACTGCTAAATAGTAAATGGACTGCCATCCCAGCTATTAATAAAGAAAAGCACTTTATTATTGTTGAGGTAGAATTTGATGAAGACGCTAATGTGATTGAATGTATCACTGAAGCGGTGATGTCAAAAAATCAATATCCTATTCAGTGGCGCGACTTAAAAGACGAACAAAGATGGCGCCAAGGCTGGAAGTGACCCCATATACTCATGCCCAAATAAGTGGGTATGAGTGATATCAAATTAGTATCCCGCACGAGATTCATTCCTTACTTTAAGTATTTATTCGCCATACGGCGACAAATCCTTGCTTTTTCTCTCCCCGTTAAAAAAATTAATTTATATTTTTCTACAAATCAATTTAAGTTGTTTATTTTCAATTTGTTATCTATTTAATTTAACCTGTTTAATTTCGCGTTGTTAATTTGTTCAGTGGCGATTTATCTCTATAGCGACTCAGTTTTATTGTTTTATTTTGAATTGAAGATAGGTGTGTCTTTTTTAGATGATTTAAGTTGTTGAATTTTAATGGGTATTTTTTTAGTTAAAAGTAGCTGTTGCAAAAGAGCAACAAAATGTTGGGCATTTTTAAGTAAAAATCACATTTTTATTTTTAACTTATTGTTTATAAATAAAAAATTAAACATGGCATCGAAGTTGTAATACCTAAGCTGTATTTAGCAAAAAGTGATTAAGCTTAACGCTTAACCTTACAACCCAATGAAGGAATTACGTTATGACAACATTTAAATCAACACTGGTATTAATGGCACTTGCTTCTTCATCTGTGGCGTTTGCTGCAACAGATTTTGACACACTGGATGTGGATGGTAATGGCGCAATAAGCCAAGCGGAAGCATCAGTAGACGCTTCACTTATGAGTAAGTTTACAGAGCTTGATACGGATAAAAACGGCGAGCTTTCTAAAGCAGAATTTTCTAAGGCTTAAAAGGCCAATGCTCAACGCTATTACATATTCTGAGTTGCCAAAGACAACCTAAATAGGCAAGGGAGCCTATGAAAGAGAATAACTAGGATGTACGGTTGTAGCGTTGAGTTAATTAATTTATACCCAAACATTGCATACTTTGAAGGATTAATATTATGAAAAAATTACAGTCAACTCTTGTACTTATGGCACTTGCTTCTTCATCTGCAGTATTTGCCAGCACAGACTTTGAAACTCTTGATGTAGATGGTAGTGGCGCAATTAGCCAAGCTGAAGCATCGGTTGCGGCCGAACTTATGGAGCAGTTTGCAGAGCTGGACGTAGATGGCAATGGTGAACTTTCTAAAGACGAATTTTCAGCATACTAACTTTATAATTCCCTAAGGATCTTTGAAAAGGATTTCTTACCCACTTTTTTATTAAGCTAAGGATTTATTATGAAAACATTTACTAAAACGCTTGCTTTAATTGCACTTGCTTCGTCTTCTGCCGCTTTTGCTGCGGTTGACTTTGATTCTTTTGATTCTGATGGCGACGGCGTTATTAGCCAGTCTGAAGCACAAGCTAATTCACAATTAGCTAAATTATTTGATGACTTAGATATTGACGGGAATGGCGAATTATCTAAGCAAGAATTTGCCAAAGTTCAGTAACAAACACGCACAATCTTTAACGATACAGATAAAAGCAGCCGAATAATTTCTCGGCTGCTTTTTCATTTACTTATCTTCTAAACGTTTGGCTTTAAAATCAGACTCGCTTGTCCACTTAGGCCAGTCGCCATTATTGGCAAGTTGACTGGCTATATCTATAACTAGCTCGATATCCTGTTTTGCACCAGCTAATGACCATGTATCTGAATAGTCGTCGGCTTCTTTATGGTATTTATGACTGATGTAGTCAGGATCGGTATCACCTAAGCTCATAAACAGTAAACTTGGCACGCCTTGTTTAGCGAGTGAGAAATGATCTGATCTAAAAAACAATCCATTTTGTGGGCGAGGATCCATTTTTACCACGCGTCCTTGTGCTTTAGCCGCGCTTGCTAAGTAACTCTCCATTTCTGATAGGTTGTTACCGTATTGCAAAATATAATCGGTTTCATCGAGCACGTTCATACCATCGATATTTAATAATCCGACCATTTTTTTGGTGGCAATCATATTCCCATTGGCAAATTCTTCTGAGCCGATTAGACCTGTTTCTTCGGCGGTAAAGTTAGCAAACAGGATTGAGCGTTTAAATGGCTTTTGCTGATGCATCTTGCTCATAATGCGAGCTATTTCAAGTGTTGCTGCGGTGCCCGAAGCATTATCTACTGCGCCATTATAAATTTTAGGTCCACTGTCGGTTTGTTTAGTACCAAAATGGTCCCAATGGGCACTAATAATAACGTATTCGTCAGGGGTTTCACTGCCTGTAATTTGTGCAACCACATTATGTGATTTAGCGTGTGACACTTCATTTTTAAATGCAAGGTTCGCCTTTAAGTTCAATTCCTTGGCTTGAAATTGCTTACTTAATGCGTGTTGCTTTAATTGTTGATAATTTAAGTTTGCCGATGCGAATACTTGTTCAGCCGTATTAAGTGTTAACCAGCCCATAACTGGCAGTTCAGATGCATTAAGGTTGTTGTCCATCAAGCTATACTTGGTGCCCGTGTTTGAGCTTTCAACCACGCCCCAAGGGTATGCGGCTGGGGCTGTTTCATGAACAATAAATACCGCTTTTGCACCTCGGCGCGCGGCTTCTTCATATTTATAAGTCCAGCGGCCATAGTAGGTCATGGCATTGCCTGTAAATAGTGTATCGTCTTGGGTGGCAAAGCCCGGATCGTTCACCAGCACAATAACGGTTTTATCGGTTACATCAACATTGGCATAGTCGTTCCAGTTATATTCTGGCGCGTTAATCCCATAACCAACAAATACAATATCGCTATTGCGGACATCAATAATCGGCTGTAACTGCTTTGTACGGGCGGTGAAGTCTTTACCTGCAATAAAGCTAAGCTTCCCCATAGTTAATTGCATGTTTTGATCTGCAGTTAGCATGGCCATTTTAACTGGCTGTAAATACTTCTCTTGATACGCGCCAGACAACCCCATTGCTTGGTATTGCTCACTTAAATAACCAACGGTTTTAACTTCACCTAAGGTAAGCGGGCCGCGTCCTTCAAAGTCATCTGACGCTAAGGTTTTAATATGCTGTTTAAGATTATTTAAACTAACGCCAGGGGTGTTTTCAAGAGATGAAGCTGGCGTTGTAGGCTCAGAGCAACCCGTTAGTGCAATAGCTAAAAAAAGTGCAGTGATTTTTATATAAGACATAACTACTTAAAATAATAATTTTTTTCGACTATAACCCCAAGTAACCGGTAAATGCGAATTTTTATCTCTTTTAACCTTATTTTTATGTCGCTTACCTCTTCACCTATTTACCCGTTCATCGCCTTTAGGTAAGTTAAAACAATAACAAAAGGGATAAAGCAATGAAGCAATTTAATCGTCGAGACTTTTTAAAAGCAGCCAGTGTTGCCGCAGCTGCAGGTGTAGTGAGTGGTTGTGCATCAAGTGGAAGTGCTAATGCAAGCGCACCAAAACAGCAAGGGCGCAGCGTTATTGGTTTAGTCGCGCCTAAAATGGATGTGGTTAGAGTGGGCTTTATTGGTGTGGGTCAGCGCGGTTATGGACATGTAAAGCGCATGAGCCATATTGAAGGTGCGCAAATAGTCGCTATTTGTGACACGCACACTGAGGTGCTAGAGCGAGCTGCCAATTATTTAGTTGATAAAGGGGTAGCTAAGCCGGCGTTATATACTGGCAGTGAGCGGGCCTATCAACAAATGCTTGAACGACAAGACATAGATATAGTCATTATTTCTACTCCTTGGGCATGGCATGCACCTATGGCTATCGATACTATGAACAGCGCAAAACATGCTTTTGTTGAAGTGCCCTTGGCACTGACTGTTGACGAAATGTGGCAAATTGTAGATACCGCCGAACGTACTCAAAAAAATTGCATGATGATGGAAAATGTGAATTACGGTCGCGACGAGTTAATGGTATTAAACATGGTGCGCCAAGGTGTATTTGGGGAGCTGTTACATGGCGAAGCGGCCTATATCCATGAGCTACGTTGGCAAATGAAAGAGCTTGAGCACAAAACAGGCTCATGGCGAACGCAATGGCATGCAAAACGTGATGGTAATTTATACCCGACCCATGGATTAGGCCCTG
This sequence comes from Pseudoalteromonas sp. US3C1013, assembly GCF_048401115.1. Classification (GTDB taxonomy): domain Bacteria; phylum Pseudomonadota; class Gammaproteobacteria; order Enterobacterales; family Alteromonadaceae; genus Pseudoalteromonas; species Pseudoalteromonas undina. Next base: position 960,841 of record NZ_CP183075.1, read on the forward strand.
TATCGCAATATATGAATATAAATCGTGGCGATAGGTTTGATTTTTTAACCTCCATGAGCTCTCCTTCGCTGGGTAGAAGCGCGTATGCACAACGTGAATTTGCAGCGGATCATTCCCGTAATCAGCTTAATTATATTGCCGGTGATATGAACACGGCACTGATTAAAACTCTCAAGGGGCGCAGTATTATGGTACAGCACGATACAACAACCCCTCGGCCATACTCTCGACATAACTTAATCCAAGGCACGAATGGTGTGTTTGCCGGTTTCCCTAATCGTATTGCCCTTGAAAATGGTGGTTCTAAAAGTTTTCATGAATGGGATTATGATATGAGCGGATGGTATGAGCAGTACGACCATCCCCTATGGATTAAAATGGGTGAAGAGGCACAGCGCAATGGTGGCCATGGTGGCATGGACTTTTTAATGTTTTGGCGGATGATTTACTGTTTAAGAAATGGCGAACCGCTGGATCAGGACGTTTACGATGGCGCAGCATGGTCGGTTATTTCACCGTTATCAGCCCAGTCTGTGAGTGAGCGTAGCCGCTCAATCGATATTCCCGATTTTACTCGCGGTGCATGGCAAACAGCACAGCCTTTAGGCATTGTAGGCTAAGGTTTATAGCAGGCATAAAAAAAGAGCGCATGCGCTCTTTTTTTATTTAACAGTTTTTTACAATAAGGATCAGCTACTTCTTACATCTACTTTTAATTTAAGCTTTTGTCCTGGCTGTAAGTATTTTTGTCCGGCAAGGTTATTCCATTTAATAATATCGCTCACTGTTAAATTAAACTTAGACGCTATACGCGCTAAAGAATCGCCTCGACGAACTTTGTAGGTAATAGTACGATTAGTATTACTCGTCGACTTTTTAGGCTGGCTAGCTGACTTATAAACTACCAATTTTTGATTTAAACGCAGTACTGCATTTTTTTTCAGCTTATTCCACTTAGCTAATTCACTCATAGTTACATCGTATTCGCGGCTAATATCCCATAGGGTATCGCCACTTTTTACCGTATGAGAAAGTTTAGTGCGTAAACTTTTATTAGCGGCCGCACGTACTTGCTGAGGCAAATGTTCACTGTTAATTTTACCATCAGTGAGTGGTACTAAAATTTGTTGACCCACACGAATTACGTTTGAGTTAAGCTTATTTAATGACTTAATCGCGCTGATACTAGTGGTAAATTTATCTGCAATCACCGACAAGCTATCGCCACGTTTGACCTTATATTGCTGCCAACGAAGACGGTTTTTAATCGCTGTAGCGGTAAGCTTTTCAGTGAATTGTTCTACTTTATCGGTAGGTAGTAATAAAAAGTGTGGGCCATCAGGATCGGTTGCCCAGCGGTTAAATCCTGGATTTAATCGATATAGTTCGGTAAGGGTCATATCGGCCATATCCGCAGCCAGTGCTAAATCTATTTGTGACTCAATATTAACCACTTCGACTACTTGTGCGTTAATTATTGGCTTCCACGACACTTTAAACTCATCTGCACGTTTTAGTAAATCAGCTAAAGCTAATAATTTAGGCACGTAGGCGGTGGTTTCACGAGGTAAATCTAGTGACCAAAAGTCGGTAGGTAAATGCTTTTTACGATTCTTTTTAATCGCACGCAGCAAGCGGCCTTCACCTGAGTTATAGGCGGCAATTGCGTTCAGCCAATCACCTTCAAGGGTTTTGTGTAAGTACGAGAGATAATCAAGTGCAGCGCGAGTAGACTGCACAATATCGCGACGACCGTCATACCACCAGTTTTGTTTTAAATCGAAACGCTCGCCGGTTGCGGGCATAAACTGCCAAATACCCGATGCAGTACGGTGCGAATAGCCATAAGGGTCGAACGCACTTTCTACAATGGGTAAAAGTGCAATTTCGATGGGCATTTCACGCTTTTCAATTTCTTCAACAATAAAATGTAAATACGGCTCAGCACGTTTAGAAATACGGTCAAGGTATGCCTGATGACGTGCATAATAATTACGCTCAGCGACCACTGGGCGATTTTGTGGAATATCAATAGATAATTGGTAACGAATACGCTCCCAAACATCGTCAAACACAGGGGCTTCTTCTTCAATATCGTTTACTTGTTGATATTGCGCATTCATCATTAATGCAGTGCTAATATCATTTGGGCTGGCGCCTTCAAGCTGGTTTTGAGCTTGATTTTGTGAATCTGTGTTTAACGTTGTCAGTGTTTGACAACCGCCTAGCGTCATCGCTAAGACCAATAAAAGAGGAGATTTATTCATAAATACCAATACATAGGGTAAAAAACTCGGCGAATACTACCCATAATGAGTCAACATTGCCACTTATGACCGTTAAAAGTTCCAAACAAATATGATTAGAAAATGTTAACTTATTGTTTGTTAACTAATCGTTTTATTATTATTGTTGCTAGCTTAAAAATGATCTTTGAACTTTCTCAGACTAGCAAAGTTTTCCCAAGGTTCATTGTTTTTTGTAACTAAACAATACTCTTTTGGTAATGACTCTGTAATATTGGGTAAGTTGCTACGCATGAAAGGGTTAACTTTAAGCTCTTGACCTATGGTGCTTGGCAAGCTTATTTCATCATTTTTTCGCAATTCATCTACTTGCTGGCTGTAAGCGAGTAATTCGGGGTTTCGTGGCTCAACCGCTTTTGCAAAGGCCAAGTTTGCTTGGGTGTATTCGTGGGTGCAATATACTTTGCAATCACTTGGCAGTACTCGCAACTTATTAAATGAATGCCACATTTGCTCAGGGCTGCCTTCAAATAAGCGCCCACAACCGCCGCTAAATAGGGTGTCGCCAGTAAAGGCCAGTGCATCATTAATATAACAAATATGGTCTAGGGTGTGCCCAGGAGTCGCTATAATGTCAAATGGAATGTTTAAAACGCTAATTGTATCACCTTCATTTAAAGGCGTTGTTATTCCCTCAAATGGGCTATTACTTGGGCCGTAAACTGTGATGTTAGGGTACTGCTTTACTAATTGAGCTACGCCATCGGTATGATCATAATGATGATGGGTAATTAAAATACCGCCAAGGGTTAAGTTATGCTGTGCTAAATGCTCTAAAACTGGCGCTGATTGCCCAGGATCAACCACCCACGCTTGGTTATTCTGCTCGGTGGTTAAGCACCAAATGTAGTTATCAGAAAAGGCTTTAATTGCTTTGACTTGCACCATGTATCGTTGCTCTATAAAGTGGTATTTAATTAATATTATAACGAGCTTATATAATGAAACCAGCCCTTAGTTTTCAAGAAGGTCCTAAACCGTTGTCATGGCAGCAGTTTCCGCATGGTGATTATTTACGTTGTGATATAGAACGCAAATTGTCGCCTTGGTTACCGCGAATGTTTGGCTATCATATGCTTAAATTAGGTAATTTAAGCGGTGAATTAGACACCAGTAAAAGCTCCATTAAACATCAAGTATGTGTTGCAGAGCTTGGCCCATACACGGGGGTGGTTGCCGATATAGATGAACTGCCTTTTTACGAGCATAGTATAGATGCTTGCATTATGAGCCATTGTTTAGAGTATCACTCAGATCCACATCATATTTTACGTGAGGCTCATCGAACTCTTATTCCAGGCGGTTATATCGCCATTACGGGTTTTAATCCGTTTAGCTTTTGTGGGTTAGCGCAGTTACTGCCGTTTAGCCGTCAAAAATTACCGTGGACAGGGCGCTTTTTTACTCCTGCACGGGTAAAAGACTGGCTAAATTTACTTGGATTTGAAATTGTGGCCGATGAGCGTTTTATTTATTCGTCGTTGGCGCGCGGTAATCGCTTATCGCGGTTTGCATTTTGGCGCAGCTTTACCAAACAGTATTTAAAACCTATGGGCAGTGTGTATATGCTGGTGGCACGAAAACGAGTTGCGCCACTTACACCAATCAAACCTAAGTGGCATGCTCGTCCACAATTTGCGCCAATAAAAGGGGTAGGGCTTAGGCAAACCTCAAAGCAGCATTATCAACAAAATAAAAAATAGCATGATGTAGAGGGTTACGGTTGGTAACCTTCATCATCGAGTAAGTTGTTGCCGCTGGCTGCATCACGAGCAAGGTCGTCAACAATTTCGTTATATTTGTGGCCACTGTGCCCTTTTACCCATTTCCAGGTAACGTCGTGCTCGGCACAGGCTTTGTCGAGACGTTTCCATAAATCGACATTTTTAACCGGCTTTTTAGCCGAGGTTTGCCAACCGCGTTTTTTCCAATTGGTGATCCAAGACTCAATACCCTGCTTAACATATTGGCTATCGGTAGTCAGGGTTACAGGGCAGGCACGATTAAGAGATTCTAGCGCCACAATGGCTGCCAGCATTTCCATACGGTTGTTGGTTGTAAGCTTATAACCTTGGCTTAATTTTTTTTCATGGGCTTCATAAATCATAAAAATACCATAACCACCGGGGCCTGGATTACCTAAACACGAACCATCGGTGTAAATCTCTACGGTTTTTTGCACTGTTTTACCTTGATATTATGTACAATAAAGTGATTATAGAAAGATACCAGAGTCAGGCTTAATTCGATATGGCACGCAGACAAATAGTTTTAGATACAGAAACCACCGGCATCGACCCTAAACAAGGGCACCGTATCATTGAGATCGGTTGTGTGGAGCTTATGAATCGCCGGTTAACCGGCAATAATTTTCACGTTTACATTAATCCGCAGCGCAGCATTGAAGAAGAAGCAATCGATGTTCACGGTATTACTAATGAATTTTTACGCGATAAACCGCTTTATCGTGATATTGCCCAAGAGTTTTTTGACTATATTAAAGGGGCTGAGTTAGTCATTCATAATGCGCCGTTCGATATTGGCCATATGGATAATGAATTTGCGTTATTAAATCAAGGCTATCAAAACACCCATAGTTTTTGTGGTGTGCTTGATACCCTTAAAATGGCGCGTGACTTGCATCCAGGGCAAAAGAACAACCTAGATGCACTTTGTCGCCGCTACGATGTTGATAACACTAAGCGGACGTTACACGGCGCCTTACTGGATTCTGAAATTTTAGCCGATGTTTACCTGGCAATGACCGGGGGGCAAGTAAAGCTAAACCTAAATCAAAACAAAGATGACTCAAGTGAAGATCAAAAAGGCGGTATTAGACGCCTAAGTAGCGACAGAGCACCTTTGGTAGTTATAGCAGCTAACGATGCAGAGCAAAGCGCACATCAAACGCGTTTAGAAATTGTACAAAAGGAGGGCGGCCATTGTTTATGGCGCGCTGAATAGGGCATTATTATGAAAACGCTATTAGTAGTTTCACTGCTTTTAATTGCCGTGTGTTTCCACCCCGATGCACACAGCGTAAAGCAAGTTGAAGAGTTAAAAGGCAGCGGTAAACAAAATGAAATCCCGTTACTGGATAACCGTTTTCGTGTTGATGACAAAATTGATGAAATAAAATTAATATTTTTTAGACGCCCTGGATCGCCTGCCGTAATTTTAGTAAGACCCGATGGTACTAAATACTTTGCAACCAATGCGGTGAGAAACACTAGTCTTGATTGGTACGACGAATTAAATTATGACTTAGTGGTTATTCGCAATCCCATGCCTGGGCCGTGGCAAGTTATTGGCCAAATAATGCCAGAAAGCCGCATTGTTGTTATTGGTGAGCTATCGCTAAAAGTAGACCCACTGCCTAAAATTCTGTTTCAGGGTGAAACTGTAAAGGTAACTGGTGAGATTTTAAATGATGGCGAGCCGATTCGCGCCAACCTATTTAAAGATGCGGTATCGCTTAATGTAAGCTTTGTGAGCACCAATAATGAAAACTTTGAAAACTTTGGTGCAGGCATACAACAAGTAACTGAATTCAAAGATGATGGCTACGGGTTCGATGAAAGCGCTAAAGACGGTGTGTTTACCGGTGAGTTTACCTTAAATTTCACACCTGGCGAGTGGCGCCCTGAGCTTTATATTACCACTGATGTATTAGAGAGGCGGGTGGTTCAAGATCCTATTGTTGTGCATGAGCCGCCTTTCAGCTTTACCTCCGTTGAAGCAACCGAAGAGGGGGATGATCATCGCATTACCATCAATATTGATGATGAGCTTTTAAAACCTGATACGGTGATCATGCAAGGTAAAATTTATTATCCCAATGGTGAAGAGCAGGTATTTTACTTAGATAGCAACAGCACTACTGCTAGAGAGCTGGCTTTACAAGATTATGGCTGGGGGCGCTACAACATTGAAATCTCTGTTTTTGGCTCAACAATCAATGACCGAGAGTTTATGGCTACATTGCCAACCTATTTATTTGAAATAGAAAGACCGATTGAAGTGATTCCAGAAATTCCAGTTGCCAGTGTTAGCGAACCAGAAATTATTCCTGTGCCAGTTGTAAAACCAAAAGTAATGTCCACGGGATTAATGGTTAGTTTAATTGTTGGTGGAAATTTGGCCATTTTATTTATAGGTTGGTTATGTATTCGTGTTTTTGTGCAGAACAAACCATTAAAACTTAAATTGAATTTAGCTTTTTTAAATAAAAAGAAAGCTGTTGAGTCAAAAAAAGCTGAACAGCAAAAATCAGATGAACCAGAAAATAGCTCAAAAAATGATAAATCAGGTGGAATTTTAAACCTTTCGATGTCAGATGACTAAAAAACCTGTAAAAAAACAAAAAAGCCCTTGACGAAGCAGGGGCTGGTTCGTATTATTCACGCCGCTGTCAGGGGAGACTCAGACAGAAACGAAAATGCGGAGTGGTAGTTCAGTTGGTTAGAATACCGGCCTGTCACGCCGGGGGTCGCGGGTTCGAGTCCCGTCCACTCCGCCAATTTTCGACAATTTGTAAGTATGCGCTGGAGTGGTAGTTCAGTTGGTTAGAATACCGGCCTGTCACGCCGGGGGTCGCGGGTTCGAGTCCCGTCCACTCCGCCAACACTTACACAACATATGGTTGTAAAACATATTCTTATTATGGAGTGGTAGTTCAGTTGGTTAGAATACCGGCCTGTCACGCCGGGGGTCGCGGGTTCGAGTCCCGTCCACTCCGCCAATAAGAAAAAATAACAGTTTAAATACGCGCTGGAGTGGTAGTTCAGTTGGTTAGAATACCGGCCTGTCACGCCGGGGGTCGCGGGTTCGAGTCCCGTCCACTCCGCCAACTATTTAAACACTGTTATATTACAAAATTTGTATGCTGGAGTGGTAGTTCAGTTGGTTAGAATACCGGCCTGTCACGCCGGGGGTCGCGGGTTCGAGTCCCGTCCACTCCGCCAACAAATTAAGTAATGACAAGTAAAAAGATATCTCTGCGGAGTGGTAGTTCAGTTGGTTAGAATACCGGCCTGTCACGCCGGGGGTCGCGGGTTCGAGTCCCGTCCACTCCGCCATTTGATATCGTAACAAAATTAGTAAGTGCATTACCCCATGCACATACCACTGCGGAGTGGTAGTTCAGTTGGTTAGAATACCGGCCTGTCACGCCGGGGGTCGCGGGTTCGAGTCCCGTCCACTCCGCCACTTGTTATTTCCTCAATAACAAGCAATAAATAATTTCCTTATTAATAAATCCAAACATAATTTTTTATCAGCTATCAGCTATCAGCTATCAGCTATCAGCTATCAGCTATCAGCTCGACTCTTCTATACTAACCTGCTAATATTCTTGGCTATTCTTTAATATTCAGCTTCTTATCTCTGCATGAATTACCAAGAATCTAACCTCACTTTAAAAAAGGAAGCATTAAGATGAGTACATTAGGTCAGCAATTAAAGCAGCTAAGAAATAATAAAAAATTGAGCCAACCTGAATTTGCCCAGCAAGCGGGTATAGAGCAGAGTTATTTATCCAAGCTTGAAAACGATAAATCAATTCCCTCCAATGAAATATTTAGAGCTTTATTGATAGCATTAGATCTTTCAATTGATGAGTTTATGAAGCCACTAGTATCGAGTCACGATAAAGTTAGACTGATGCAAATACCCGATGTAGAGCTGTGGTATAAAAGTAAAGCAGTAAAGAGCTCAGCCACACAGCGTAAGGTTATTTATCTCGCAATGTTTTTAATATCTATTGGTTGTGCATTGTTTTATGCAGGACATAAAAACTATGTGTTCAATGAGCGCTTTTACGAATATAAATCACAAGGTGTGATCAAAACAGGTGAACCTCTGAATGTTTTTACTCATTGGAGCAATTATATTATTGAGTCGAATCGAGAAAAAAGAGATGAGAAAAATCGGGAAATGCTGGCCAGAAGGGTACCAAGTTTTAAGTTAATGGATGAGTATGTCGGTGAATCATTTGTTGAAGAGGTTGAGGGAGGTAAACGTGTTTATACTGCAAATGAGCTTTCGCGGACTATGCCACATGCAGGCAATAGTTGGTTTGAGTTTTTAGGTATTTTTGCTGCTGTATTTGGTTTGGCGCTCGCTTTACTGGAACCTAGATTAACCAAGCAATAAAAAGCCTGCGTACATGAAAACGCAGCAGGCTTTAATATAAATTGGCTTACAATTACCCTTGTGGGCCAAAGCGTTCTTTCAAGTAAGTATCTAAAAAGTTTAGGTAGGCGTTGGAGGCGCTGATACGGTTTTCTTTTTTGCTAAAACCGTGGCCTTCATCATCAAATAATACATACTCTACTGGCACACCATTAGCTTTAACCGCAGCAACCAACTCATCGCTTTCAATTTGTAATACGCGTGGATCATTAGCACCTTGAATAACCATTAAAGGCTTAGTGATGTTATCGGCATGAAATAGCGGTGAAATAGCACGGTGACGTTCACCATCGGTGGCAGGATCGCCCATTTCATCGTATAGCGCCTTTTTAAAGCTTTCCCACCATGGTGGAATTGAGTTCAGTGTGCGTACCCAGTTAGTCACACCAAAAATATTGATACCTACTTTGAACTCTTCCGGTTCAAAGGCAAGCGCGGCTGCGGTCATAAAGCCGCCGTAGCTACCACCCATGATGCCGATTTTATCTGCATCGACCCAATCTAGGCTTTGTAAGTGTTTTTTACCGTAGACAATATCTTGTAGATCATCGGTGCCATGTTTTTTATCGTCTAAATGGAAAAATGTTTTACCATAGCCTGAGCTACCGCGGTTATTGACGGCAAAAATAGCATAGCCATGATTAACTAAATGTTGCTGCATTGCGCTATAACCAGTTCGGCTTTGCCCACCTGGGCCGCCATGCACCCAAATAAGTGCAGGTACTTTATTGGTGCTGCTGGCTTGTTTTGGTTTGTATAATACGCCCGGTATTTCTAAATCATCAAAACTTTTAAAGCGCACAATGGTGCTCTCTACTAAGTCGTTTTGATCTATATCTTCACTTAATGTGTTGGTAAGTTGCTTGGCTTCATTACTGCCAACTTGCCAAACAAATAAGTTGCTTGGTGAGGTATCTGAATTTAAATAAAACGCCATGGTTTTCTCATCGCTTGAGAAATTCACACCACGTAGATTTCCCGCAGGTAATTTAGGCATGGCAATTTCATCCGCTGTTTGCGTGTCTTTTACTGTGACCTTTGTGCTGGCATCAGCATTTACACCGCTTACTTGGTAACGCCCAGATTTAGAAAAGTAAATAAAGCTAACGTCCCAATCATCTTTTAATGCTGGGCTGTGCTTGCCTGTGGCGAGCTCATATTGCCACACCTCTGAAAACTCTCCTTTAGCGTCTGTTGAGTAGTATAAATATTTGCTGTCTACAGAGAAGGTCTCAGGCGTATATTGTGCTGGTGTATCGTGTTTTGAAATTAATTGCGGCTTGAGGGTTTTCTTATAGGTATCAAGAATAAACGTATCGCTGTCTTTATTGGTATTATTTTTAGACAGTGCAATGTAGCGTCCATCAGGGCTAATTGCGCCCACATCTAGTCCTTGTGTGTTTTGATAAACGGGCGTGACTTTATAGGTTTTGCTATCTACACGATACAAGTCCATAAACTTGGCATCGCGTTGATTACTGGTAATAAAAAACTGACTGCCATCTTTAGTAAAGCCTGTAAAACTCGCGCGGGTTTCTTCCCCTGGAGTTAAATCTTTGATTGAACCATCAACTTCACGCACATAAACATGGTAGCGCTCATTACCGCCTGAGTCCTTGGTAAATAGTACACGCTCATCATTTGGGAAATAGCGAATAGGGTAGGTGCTGTCTTCAAAATTGGTTAGGCGCGTTTTACTTGCTGTTTTTACATCGACTTCATAGAGGCTATAGATACCGCTTTCATCGCTACTAACTAGAACTTTATCGCCAGTCGGGGAAAAGCTACTGCCCATGATAGATGTTGTATCAAAAAAGGTTTTAGCGTTATAGGTTTTTACTTGTTGTGTTTGCTCAGTTGCCACAGGGGTAGAGGCTGAATTATTAGATTGACTGCAACCTGTTAATGCAATTGATACTGCACAGGTAATACATGCAAATTTGAGGGCTTTTTTCATAGATACATTCCTTGGATTATAATTATAGACTTTTAGTGTTAACCGAACATTTTTTAAACGCAAGTAATTAGCCTATTCGAACTGCAATAAAGTGTTACAAACCATGTAGCCCACGAAAATAGAAAACCAGTTATAATTCACTTTCAAAATCAGGGAGTATTTATGATAGAAGTCATTGGGTTACATAAACAGTTTGCTGAAAACGTATTGTACAGTGGCTATAGTGTGCAGTTTTGTGCACCTAAAATATGCATTGAAGCGCCTAATGGCCAAGGTAAAACAACGTTGTTGATGATGTTGGCAGAGCTCGAAACGCGCCAAAGTGGGCAGATTTTATTTTCTAAAAAAGCATTAACCGAACCGCATAAACAAGTTGCTATAGCCTCAGACTGTATTGCTTTACCTGACTTTCTTACGGCAAAGCAAATTATTAACTTGTCCGTGAATACGCTGGGTTGTGATTGGCCAACGACAATAATAGATGGGTTTAATTTCAATGAATTTTTAAATACTCGTTTTGATGCGCTGTCGTCAGGTAATCAAAAGAAATGCCAGTTAATTTTAGCGCTTATGCGTGACGCACCTTATTTACTTCTAGACGAACCCAGCGCAGCACTTGATCAAGCCAGTATTCAGTATTTATTAGTGCTGCTTGATGAATATCTAATAGATAAGCCAAATGGGCAAATAGTCATCACTTGCCATGAACCAGCGCCATTTATTGAGCGTGGCTTTGAGTGTATACCGTTATGATTGCAAATTTAAAACAATCAATCGGGCAATATCGCTCCTTTATGGATTATCGTTATCAGGCTTACAAAACTGAACTCACGCAATTATTGTTGCAACTTAAAAACTTTGGCTTGTTATTTCTAGTGGTACTTGGCTCTGCCATGCTTGGTATGATTTTACTGTTGTTTTTAGGGCTGGGAAAAATTATCGATAGCAGCGATGCACCGCAGTATGGTGCACAGATGGCTTGGCTGTATTTGCTGTTGCAAAGTGTCATGTTGAGCGCAATGAAATCTGCTATAAAAAACAGCGCTCAACGTGCCTTTCAACAAACATTGGTGAAGCGATATTGGCTTGGTTTTATGGATATAAAGCTATTACTTTTAAGCAATGGCTGGTTGATTGCGAGCCTCATTATCGCGATTGATCTTAGTGTGAGTCAGTGGCTTAGAGTGCCGCATTTCTGGTTGTTTTTACTATTGCAATTTGTGCTCGGCATTTTATGTTTATACAAGCCAATAGCGCTGGTTTATGGTTTTTTGTTATCCGCAATTTGGGCAACGTTACCGCTTGATGTCAGTCCATTGCTTTATCATAGCGGCTTTGTTCTGTTATTTGCGCTAAGTACCTTGATGGTCCCTTTTAATGCTACAGCTAAGCTAAAGTTGAATTCACTTTCAGGCTTTTGGCTGTTATTTTTTATGCATAATAGCTGGGCTTTGATATGGCGAGGAGCTTTATTACTATGTGTATTTATGGCATCCAAGGTGTTGTTACAAGAGCGCGCTGATTTAGCTGCTATATTCAGTATTTTGTCACTTGCCTTTGTGGTGTTATTTAGTAGCTCACTACAATTTGATTGTCGTCACCTATATCAGCAGTACAGTGTGTTTTTTAACATGCAGAATAAGCAAACAGCATTCTTTGTTAGCTTATTTATTCCTAGCTTAATTGTATTATTACTCGCACTGGTTGGTTTTGTGGCTTTATTTAATCAAGCAAATTGCTTATTGCTAGTAATAGGGGTTGTTTGGTGTTTACTACAACAGGCCTTAGCGCAAAAAAAACCAGCGCATTATGCGCTGGTTTGGATGGTTATAACAGGTGTGTTGCTTAGCTTTTATTAGTAAAGTTAAGCAGCATCTGCCTTTTTAGTTTTAGCTTTGCTATTACGCGCTGCTTTGCCAGCAAGTAAATCTGCAGGGTCAAAGTCATCAACATTAATCACGTCTAGACGATCTTTTTCTACTGCAGCGAGCTTATCGGCTTCTGCTTGGCTTAAAATACCCGCTTCTAAACCCATTTGCGCCACTTTATCAAGCTGGAAGAATGGCAGCTTTACGCCTTTCTCTTTACATACACGCTCAAACAATGGCTCGACTTCTAGAACGTCTTTAAGCGTTTGCTCTTGACGGCCTACAAGGTTAAGCGGTTCGTTTGTAAGGTATACATAGCTTGCTAAACGATTACGTGTTTCGCTAGGAACTTGTAACAACTGCGCTAGTTTGTGCTCAAGTTTGTCGGTAGGTTTACGAACCGGACGACCAAACGGGAATAACAATACTTTTAAAACACCACGTAGTGGAGCCGACGGCATGTTATTGATTAAATCAGCAAGTGCACGCTGGCAGTGGTAAAGGTGATCCTGACAGCTCCATTGAACCAATGCAAAATCTTCTTTTTTACGGCCTTCGTCGTTGTAACGTTTTAGCGTTGCAGATACTAAGTAAAGGTAACTTAATAAGTCGCCTAAACGTGCTGAAATACGTTCTTTACGTTTAAGAGAACCACCAAATACCGCCATGCTAATGTCTGACATAAGTGCAAGTGATGCACTAAAGCGAGACGCAATACGGTAAAACTCTGCAGTTTCGTCTTTGTATGGCACGCTAGTAAAGCGAGCGCCAGTAAGCGCAAGCCACTTAGTACGTACAAGGTTAGACATGGTAAAGCCAATGTGACCCATTAGCGCTTTATCAAATACGTTAAGCGCTTCTTCGCGGTCTTCAATTTCACACGCACCTAGCTCGGTAAGTACAAATGGATGACAACGAATTGCACCTTGACCATAAATAATCATATTACGGGTCAAGATGTTTGCACCTTCAACGGTAATGGCAATAGGTGCACCTTGATAGCCACGACCCAAATAGTTATTTGGCCCAAGCATGATCCCTTTACCGCCTAGCACGTCCATTGCATGAATGGTTGAATCGCGCATTTGCTCGGTAAGGTGGTACTTAATAATCGCCGACACAACTGATGGTTTCTCGCCTAAATCAACCGCGCCCGTAGACATGCTTACTGCAGCGTCTGAGCTGTAAGCATAACCGGCAAGCTTCGCCATTGATTCTTCAACCCCTTCCATTTTACCAATAGGTAAGCGGAATTGACGACGAATACGGCTATAAGCACCGGTTGCTACTGCAATCATTTTAATGCCACCGGCTGAATTTGACGGCAACGTAATTGCACGACCAACCGATAAACATTCAACTAGCATACGCCAGCCTTGACCAGCCATTTCTGGGCCGCCAATAATGTAATCAAGTGGAACGAAAATATCTTTACCGCGAGTAGGGCCGTTTTGGAATGGCACATTAAGCGGGAAGTGGCGACGACCAATTTCTACCCCTGGGGTATCTGTTGGGATCAGTGCGCAGGTAATACCTGGCTCTTTAACGTCGCTTAATAATCCATCAGGATCTTGTAACTTAAATGCTAGACCAAGTACCGTAGCTACAGGCGCAAGTGTTATGTAACGTTTGTTCCATGTAAGGCTTACACCAACTACTTCTTCGCCATTCCATTGCCCTTTACACACTACACCGTAGTCTGGAATTGAGCTTGCATCAGAACCCGCCTCTGGCGAGGTAAGTGCAAAACATGGAATTTCTTGACCGCTTGCTAAACGCGGTAAGTAATGATTTTTTTGGTCTTCAGTACCATAGTGCTGTAATAGCTCACCTGGGCCTAACGAGTTAGGTACACCAACAATTGACGAAAGCAATGTTGATTTACTGGTTAGTTTTTGCAGTACACACGATTGTGCAAATGCAGAGAATTCTAAGCCGCCGTATTCCTTTTTAATGATCATGGCAAAGAACTTGTTATCTTTTAGATATTGCCATACATCCTGAGGTAAATCAGTCAGCTCATGCGTAGCTTCCCAATCATCAAGCATACTACATACAACTTCAACAGGGCCGTCGATAAATGCCTGCTCTTCAATAGTAAGTTTTGGAACTGGATACTGGTGAAGCTTTTTCCAATCTGGATTACCACAAAATAAATCCGCTTCCCACCACGTAGTACCCGCATCGATTGCTGACTTTTCGGTGTCAGACATACTCGGTGTTACTTTTTTAAAGATGGTGAAAATAGGTTTGATAATGTATTGCTGGCGAATACCAGTAACTGAAAGAGGCACTGCGATGATTAAAAAGATCACCCAGCTAATTAAACCAAAAGCACCAGCAAAGGTACCAATTAATAATGTTGCGGCAGAAACACCAAGTGCTGTGTTCCAACTCGCTCTGTGGTAAAGCGCAATGCTGAGCAGTGCGATTAAACCAAGTGTAAATATGAGTGTCATTGCTAATTCCTTAATAGAGGTCAGACCACCTCGTTTAGAGTAGCGCTAGTAACGCTAAGTTTCAAGTACATTACTTAGATTAAAGTGTAGTTATCGGTACGATTATTACAATGCGTTGTATGTTATACGAACAGTTTGGCTGTAATCGTTTATTTTGGCTTATCATAAAAAAATATAAGCATTAAAAAAATCAATTAATCTAGTAGTAATATAAGTTTAATTAAGTAAATATACTTATGATGATCAGTGTACGCTTATTAAAAATAGAACGATATTCTATGTTTAGCTTTTTAAAGGTTTATTTATTTTATGTGTGAATTACTTGGCATGTCAGCCAATGTGCCAACGGATATTTGTTTTAGTTTTTCAGGGTTGTTGGAGCGTGGTGGAAATACTGGCCCGCATAAAGACGGCTGGGGTATTACTTTTTATGAAGGTAAAGGCTGCAGAACCTTTAAAGATCCAGAGCCAAGTTACCAGTCAGAAATAGCAAAGCTGGTAAAAGCGTACCCAATTAAAAGCGTATCGGTTATTAGTCATATTCGCCAAGGGAATCGTGGTCGGGTGTGTCTTGAAAACACTCATCCGTTTACCCGAGAGTTGTGGGGGCGCGAAATAACCTATGCGCACAATGGGCAGCTTTCAAATTATCACGATTTAAAACCAGAGTATTATCGACCTGTGGGAAACACCGACAGTGAACTCGCTTTTTGTTGGTTACTTGACAAAATTCGCGAAAAATACCCAAAGCGTCCAAGTAATATGGCGTCGGTTTTTAGATATGCCGCCAAGCTTTCGCATACACTGCGTGAAAAGGGCGTATTTAATATGTTATTGACCGATGGTGTATTTGTTTTAGCGTATTGTACTAATAACTTACACTATATAACGCGCCGTGCGCCATTTGGTAAAGCTACATTGATTGATGCGGACATGGTGGTCGACTTTCAACAAGAAACCACGCCAAACGATGTAGTGACGGTTATAGCCACAAGGCCTTTGACGAATGATGAGCGCTGGCAAAAAATGCAGCCAGGAGAGTTTGCGTTATTTAAAATGGGTGAATTAATGTAGCTTGGGTAGAGTGAAATGAAACCCAGCTTAAAGTTTTAAATTTAAGTATTAAAATGAAAAGCCCAAGTTATGGTCGTCACACTTGGGCCTTTCACTTTCACCTTTTAAGCAATTTATTCAGGTGTTATTTCGTTTTTAACTTGTGCAGGTAAAGCAGGTGGGTTGATCACGGTAAATGAGTTCATCTGTACTTCAAACTGCTCCACACCTTTTTCGCCTTTCCACATGCGCACTAGCATGTAATCCATTTCTGGGGCAAACCAGGCTAAAGCTTGGCGTTTATCGTTATCGTATAAGCGTTTAACTTTCACTGCTTCTACATTACCTATAGGCAGAGAAATCATTTCGGTTTCTACCACTTCAAAGTCGTAGTCACGGCAATTACCTTTTTTATCAACCAACGGAAACGAGAAGTTGGTTTTGCCTTTTTTAAGACCTTCACGAACTTGTACTTGATAAGAAATACCATCTTGGAAGTTATCATGCCATTGGCATTTTAACGGGTAGTCGCTGGTGTTACTGGTAACAGTTTTGGTTAGACGGTCAAAGTTAATTTCATACTTTTTGTCAGGCCCTGTGCCTGTGCGGATCATCGTGTAATCAATAGGCTCTACTTTATCATTCATAAAGCTAAAGGTTGATGACTCTTGACGTGAGTCAGAGAAAATCATCCATTCAATATCGCTGTGGTAAGTGACTTGGTAGTTATTATTATCGAGTTTTTTTAGTTCTCGCTCGGCTTTGCCATGATTAGTGCCTTTGCGCAAAATATCATAACTAGCTTGGTACTGGGTTAACTCGCCTGCAATCAGGCTGGTAGGAAGTAATAAAGTGCCCGCACATAGTAGCCAAGCACTTAATTTTTTATTTTGGGTAGTGCGCGCCGTGTGCAGGAAGTTGTTTTTCGTCAAGAACTGCATAATCTGCTTCCATCGTAAGTCGTTGTTCACTGAACCACTTGACCACCAAAGGATAAATTATGTGCTCTTGCGCATGCACACGTTTAGCGAGCGTGTCTGCTGTATCGTTTGCTAATACAGGCACTTTAGCTTGAAGAATAACGGGTCCGCCATCTAATTCTTCAGTTACAAAGTGAACACTAACGCCGTGAACGTCGTCTTTTGCATCAATTGCTCTTTGGTGGGTATTCAGCCCCTGGTACTTAGGCAACAAAGATGGATGAATGTTCAACATTTTTCCAACATATTTTTGCACTAAGCTAGGAGTTAGAATACGCATAAACCCAGCTAATACAACTAGATTTGGTTCAAAAGAGTCAATTATATGCATTAACTGGGCATCGTAAGCTTCGCGTGAGTCAAACTCTTTATGACTCAGTACTTGCGTAGCAATGCCTACACTTTTTGCACGCTCTAACCCATATGCGTCTGCTTTATTACTAATAACAGCCGCAATATGAGCGTTTATCTCGCCGCTTTCACAGGCATCAATAATGGCTTGTAAATTTGAGCCACTGCCTGAGATTAAAACTACTAGACGAGTGGGTGCCATTACGCAGCACCACCTACAATTTCAACTTGCTCTTCGCCCGCGACCGCATCTTGAATTTCACCAAGGTGCCATGCGTTTTCGCCAAGATCTTTTAAAATGTTTAAGCTGTTATCAAGTTGATCTGCAGGTACAACTAACACCATACCTACGCCACAGTTGAATGTGCGGTACATTTCGTGAGTGGTAATATTGCCATTTTCTTGCAACCAACTAAATACAGTAGGCCACTGCCAGCTATCACCTTTAACAACCGCTTTAGCAGATTCAGGTAATACACGAGGGATATTTTCCCAAAAACCGCCACCAGTAATATGCGAAAGCGCATGCACATCTACTTGCTTAAACAACTCAAGTAATGGCTTAACGTAAATGCGTGTTGGTTCTAAAAGGTGCTCACCTAAGGTTTTGCCATCAATCACTTGGTTAGTATCAGCGTTAGAGACTTCTAATACTTTACGAATTAGTGAGAAACCGTTTGAGTGTGGACCACTAGAAGCAAGCGCAATTAGCTGATCGCCTGCGGCTACTTTTGTGCCATCAATAATTTTTGATTTTTCTACCACACCGGTACAAAAGCCTGCCATGTCGTAGTCTTCACCATCATACATACCTGGCATTTCAGCTGTTTCGCCACCAATTAGGGCACAACCTGAAATTTCACAACCTTTACCAATACCGGTTACTACGTCGGCTGCTGTGTCTACATCTAGTTTACCCGTTGCATAGTAATCTAGAAAAAACAGGGGTTCAGCGCCTTGTACTATTAAATCATTTACACACATCGCAACTAAGTCGATACCTACAGTATCGTGCTTTTTAAGGTCAATTGCTAAACGTAACTTAGTGCCAACACCGTCAGTGCCTGCTACAAGTACGGGTTGCTTATAACCTTCAGGAATTTCGCAAAGTGCGCCAAAACCACCAATTCCGCCCATCACTTCAGGACGACGAGTTTTTTTAACTACGCCTTTAATACGCTCAACAAGTGCATTACCAGCGTCGATATCTACGCCCGCGTCTTTATAGCTTAGAGACTGTTTTTGTTCGCTCACAGGTTTTCCTCAAAATAGTTGTTTTGATGCTTACTTAGAAACGCGCGTATTTTACAACAATTGCAAGGGCGCGGCTAGTTGAAATCTGGATTTGATTTTAAAGACAAGGACACTTGTCCGCTAGTTGCTGTATTAGTAAACAAAAAAAGCGCCCAATGGCGCTTTTTAATATGGAAATAAAAATTAATACTACAAATTAGGCTTTAGCTGTAAGTATCGCTCTAAGTGGAGCAGGGTAGCCTTCAATGGTTTTACTGGTGTCAGTAGGGTCTAAAAAGTCAACTAAAGATTCGTTTTCCATCCAGTCAGTTTTACGCTGCTCGTCGAGCGTTGTAATAGCACAATCTTTAATTTGCACATCTTTAAAGCCAACACGTTCCATCCACAATTTTAATGCCGCAGTGCTTGGAATAAACCATACATTACGCATTTTTGCGTAGCGGTCGGTCGGTACTAAAACGGTGTTTTCATCGCCTTCAATAACTAAAGTTTCAAGTACTAGCTCACCACCAGGGCGAAGCTGTGCCTTTAATTGCGCTAAAAAGTCGATAGGTGAGCGACGGTGATAAAGTACTCCCATCGAAAATACCGTATCAAATGCTTTAAGCTCTGGCAGGGCTTCTACACCTAATGGTAATAAATGCACGTTTTCATCAGGGTTGAAGTGTTTAATTGCCTGAAACTGGCACAAAAATAAGTCAGATGGGTCAATACCCACCACAAACTGTGCACCTTCACCGCGCATACGCCATAAGTGATATCCCGAGCCACAACCAATATCTAATACAGTACGGCCTTTTAATGGCTCAATATGCGGTAGGAGTCGATCCCATTTCCAGTCACTGCGCCATTCTGTATTAATATCGATACCGTGCACATTAAATGGACCTTTTCGCCAAGGCATCATGCGTTTTAATAAATGCGTGGTTTGCTTTTTTTCGCCTTCAGTCATTTCGCCAGGCGCGCCTATTGCTACTTTGCTGACAATATCAACTTGGTTTGTTGATACCTCAGGTAAGTTTTTTAGTACTTTTTGCCATTGAGGCAAATCGCCATGGCTGGCCTCTTGTTGCCAATGCTTTAATTGCGCAGGCAAGGTTTCTAGCCAGTGGCTAAGTGGGCTTTGTGCAATAGCAGCGTAAAATTGGTTAAACCATGCAGACATGTGTCACTCTCTAAATTATTTAATTGCTACCATTGAGCAAAAATTAAAACATTGATACCACACTTGCGTTTGGCTAAAACCAATGTCGCTTAAACGTTGTGTATGTGTGCTAAGTGTATCGGGGCGCATTACGTTTTCAATGGCGGTACGCTTTTGGCTTATTTCTAGCTCAGAGTAGCCATTATGACGTTTAAAGTCGTGGTGCAAGTCAATCAGTAAGTTATCACATTGCTCGTTTTCGGCTTTAATTTTTTCACTTAATAGCAAAACGCCACCGGGCTTTAAATTAGCGTATATTTTTTCAAGTACCGCTTTGCGCTGCGCAGGTGGAATAAACTGCAGAGTAAAATTCATCGCTACTACTGAGGCATTTTGAATATCAAGCTCGTTAATATCACCTAATGTAACCGTTACAGGAACATCAGATCTGAACCCTTGTAAATGGACCTTACAACGCTCCACCATGGCTTGTGAGTTATCTACAGCAATAATATGACAGCTATCAGTTTGAATATTACGGCGCATACTTAGGGTAACCGCCCCTAACGAGCAGCCTAGGTCATACAAATTTGAATTTGGCTGAGCATACTCACCAGCTAATTTTCCCATGGTACTTACAATAGTGGCATAACCGGGTACCGAGCGTTGGATCATGTCGGGAAATACTTCAACCACGTTTTGATCAAAACTAAAGTCTTTTACTTGTTGCTCAGAGGCATAAATACTGTCTTTTATACTCACGAAGGCAGTCTCTTTGAAAATAATAGTGCTATTTTAACATTTTATGCTGGATAGTCAGTGATAAATTCAGTAGCTTGACTAGAATTATGAAGAATAAGTATAAAAGAGATTATTAAATGAGCAAAAGTAAGGTTATTAGTACCGACGATATATTAGCAACATTATGCCACTCAGTAACGGGTGTACTTTCATCAGCCAGCGGCAACGAGATCAGCTATTCAGCCATGGTACAAAAAATTACCCGCACATGTATGCGACCAGACATAGGTTGTTTTGTTTTATTTGACGGGGGCTTTACCGGCTTAGTTGTTACCAACTTTACGGCGCAAGCGGCGATGGAAATTTATGGCGATTACATGCGTAATATGGGCATGCCAGAAGACGAAATCGCGCATAGTCACTTATCTGATGACGTTTCAAACGTGATGGGTGAGTTGATGAACCAAATAGTGGGCGACTTCACGTCAAAAGTGCGTGAACAGCTACATACCTCTATTACCCAAAACCAGCCAAAAATGATGGCTATTAATAAGCAAGTGCAAATATCGGTTGATACCACTATGGATCGCCCGCAAGCTCGCCGTGTAACGTTTACAACTCGCAATCAAAATATCTTCTATTTAGAATTAGCGATGGATAAAACAGAGTTTATTAAACTTCACGACTTTGACATTGTAGAAGCTGTAGACCCAGACGACATCATCGCAAACGAAGCCAAGCAAAAAGCGGATAAAGAAAAAGCAAAACAGCCAAAGCAAGATGATAGCGACGACGACTTTATGGCCGAATTAGGGCTTTAACGTTTTACGTAAATTGGGTTGAGTGAAACGAAATCTAACGAGCTAGCTGTCAGTTTGTAGCTATTAGTGGTAAGTTAAAAAGTTACTCAAATAAAAAAGTGCGATTTGAAATCGTACTTTTTTATTTGAGTTTATTTTATATACTTTTTATCTTTACTCATTTTGTTTATTTCTTCCTTCCAATTTATTGCAGATTTTTGAACCGCGTTTAACTCCTTCCTAAGCTCAGCTTTCCACTCCTGCTTTTGGAATTGAACAAGATTTTCAAGAAAGGTATAAAATTTAGAGTCAGCTTCAATAAAGTTGTCAGAAACTTGAGCTAACTCATTAAAATTTAATTTTGAAATAATTGCTGCCTCTGAAACGTTATTATTACTACTGTTTAGACTTATCGCGTTTCTGATAAGAATAGTTTTTATATCATTATCTGTCTTTTCATTAGAGTGTTTAATATCGACATTTGAATTTAAAAGTGACATTAAGCTACGAGAATCATTTATATAAGTTTCGACAGATTTAAAAATAACCTCAATTTTTTCTCTTTCAACGGCTCTAAGTTTTTCACCTCTTTCGTACTCATGATTATTACGCTGCCTTTTATCCATTCTATACTGAACATAGAATGCGATTAAGAAAGCAAAGAATATTGCTAAAAAGCTAGATAATGGCTGAATAATTAATGGGTATTTTTCAGCTGATTCTTGCAATAATTGAAGCATATTGATCTCACTTTATTTTTAATTAAACGGTACTTTTTTGAAAAAAGATAAAATCTATATAGCACTAAATATACGGATTCTCACCCATCGCAATAGCTACACAAAAAATCCGTAAATCCAGCTCTAGCTGATGGTACTGCGGCTCCATATGGCAGCATAATTTATAAAAGCCTTTGTTATGGTCTTTTTCTTTAAAATGCGCGAGTTCGTGCACCACTAATGCTTTTAATAATGGCTCAGGGGCGCGCAATAAATCGCTGTTTATTGCTAAATCGTGCTTGCGGGTTTTACCTTGCATACGGTACGTGTGGGTACCGAGCGCATTGGTAACCATATCACCTTGTTTTTTAAACGCAGCGCGGCCAAATGGCGGGGCGTTTTTTAAATATTGCTTTTTTAGCTCAGTGGCGTAGCTATACAGTAACTTATCACTGGTAATACGATGCGCCTGCGGGTACTTTTTAAGTAAATACTCACTTACCTTTCCTGCTTTTATTAGTCCTAATACTTGCTCAACGATATTGGCAGGGTAGCCGGTAAAGTAACGTGCGTATTCACTCATTATTGTCTCTGTATTTTGAATTTATTTTTAAAAAAGTGCTTGCTGGTGGGCTTCTTTTTCGCCACTAAATGGATTGAGTACATTGTGATTATACCCCAAATCTTGGCAAAACTGGCGAGCCAGCAGCGGCGCTTCGCGGTTATCAGCGGTATGAAAAAACACATAGGGGCTTTTGCCCTCATCAAGCCACTGGGTTACTTTGCTAAGCCAAGGCTGATAAAAGGTCTTATAATCGTTTTCTAAGTTAGCAATAACGAAGCGCGCCATAGGCTGCGAGCCCGTAGCAATAGCGTGAACTGGTAAATGCGGTTTTTTCTGTTGTGCGTCTATTAGCGCTTCGGTGGTTGGCTTTACTGCAAAGAGCGCCCGAGTATCCATAGCAATACGGTTTATATTATGTGCCATTAAAAGCTGATTAAGTGCGATTTCGGCCTCACCTTTTTTAAAAAAATCAGGGTGGCGTACCTCAACCCCATAGTTTAGCTCTTTAGGAAGTAACTCAATAAAAGCGGCAAGCTTAGCTAAATGTTGTGGCGCAAACGCTTTAGGTAATTGCAGCATTATTTGCCCTGTTTTTTCAAATAGAGGGGCGAATAAATTAAGCCAATTAGTTAGCTCATGTTGCACGTTAGTAAGTTGGAGTTCGTGACTAAAGCGCCGATGAAACTTAAAGGTAAATTTAAACTCATCGGGTACACTGGCAGCCCATCGTAATACAGTGTCAGGCAAGGGATCGGCATAAAAACTGGTGTTACCTTCTACCGAATTAAAATGCTGCGCATATTCGCTAAGCATATCGGCATTTTTACACTGGCGTGAAAATAAATTTCCTTTCCATGCGTTGCTCGACCATTGCGGGCATCCAATATATAGCATACAAACAAAAGCCTTGATATAAAGTGCCGGTAGTGTAACAAATAACAAAACAGTGCGCTGTAAATTCCACCCCGAAAGGTAAACACGCCCTAGCATCTTCAACCTACTTGGGTATAATGCAGGGCTTAATTTGATTATTTTGAATTGCTAGCGGCTTTATTTTCATTTTGGTGTTTATAAAAACTTTTAAAACAACAGTGTTTAACCGCTATATGCCTTTTATCTGACAGGAAAACTATGCGCTCTATATACTGCGGACAGCTAAATAAAACTCACGTAGATCAGGAAGTTGAACTATGTGGCTGGATCAACAAACGACGTGACCTTGGTGGACTTATCTTTGTCGATTTACGCGATAGAGAAGGTTTAGTACAAGTTGTATTCGATCCGGAAGTTGAAGGATTAATGGAAACAGCTAACAAACTTCGTCAAGAATTTTGTGTTCAGTTAAAAGGGATTGTACGCGCTCGCCCAGATAGCCAAGTAAATAAAGACATGGCTACCGGTGAAGTAGAAATTTTAGGCACGGGTTTAACGATTATTAACCGCTCTGAGCCTATGCCACTTGATTTTAACCAAGTGAACTCAGAAGAGCGTCGTTTAAAATACCGTTACTTAGATTTACGTCGTTTAGAAATGAGCGACCGTATTAAATTACGTGCTAAAGCAAGCAGCTTTGTACGTCGCTTTTTAGATGAAAATGGCTTTTTAGATATCGAAACGCCAGTATTAACTAAAGCAACGCCAGAAGGTGCGCGTGATTATTTAGTACCAAGTCGTGTACACAAAGGTAGCTTTTACGCATTACCGCAGTCGCCACAGTTATTTAAGCAATTGTTGATGATGTCGGGTTTTGACCGTTACTACCAAATTGTTAAATGTTTCCGTGACGAAGACTTACGTGCTGACCGTCAACCTGAATTTACTCAAATAGATTTAGAAACCTCGTTCATGAGCTCTGATCAAGTACGTGGCATGACAGAGAAAATGATCCGCGAAATGTGGCAGTCATTACTAAATGTTGATTTAGGTGATTTCCCAATTATGCCTTACTCTGAGGCAATGAGCTTATATGGTTCTGATAAGCCAGACTTACGTAACCCAATGAAGCTTATTGATGTTGCTGATTTAGTAAAAGACGTAGAATTTAAAGTATTCTCAGACCCTGCAAACGATGAAAAAGGCCGTGTTGCAGTATTAACGGTACCAGGTGGCGCATCACTTTCTCGTAAGCAACTAGATGATTACACTAAGTTTATCGGTATTTACGGTGCTAAAGGTTTAGCGTGGATGAAAGTAAATGACCGCGATGCAGGCGTTGAGGGCGTGCAATCGCCAATCGCTAAATTCTTAAATGAAGATGTGATCACGCAGTTACTTGAACGTACTAATGCACAAACAGGCGATATCATTTTATTTGGTGCGGATAAACGCAACACCGTAAATGAAGCCATGGGCGCACTTCGTTTAAAAATTGGTATTGATTTAGAAATCACTAATTTAGATAGCTGGGCACCACTTTGGGTTGTTGACTTCCCAATGTTTGAAGAAGATGACGAAGGCACATTACACGCTGTACACCATCCATTTACTGCACCAAAAGATATTAGTGCCAGTGAGCTTGAAGCAAACCCAGCAGCGGCTATTTCAGATGCTTACGATATGGTATTAAACGGCTACGAAGTGGGCGGTGGCTCGGTACGTATTCACAATGCAGATATGCAAGAAGCGGCATTTAGAATTTTAGGTATTGAAGCGCAAGAGCAGCAAGATAAATTTGGTTTCTTACTTGATGCACTTAAATACGGCACACCGCCGCATGCAGGTTTAGCGTTCGGTTTAGACCGTTTAGTTATGTTGTTATGTGGTACTGATAACATTCGTGACGTTATTGCTTTCCCTAAAACCACACAAGCATCGTGTTTATTAACCGATGCACCAAGCAAAGCTAACAGCGATTCGCTGACAGAGCTTGCAATTAGTGTAGTTGAGAAAGAATTACCAAGCGCAGAATAAAGCTAGCTTTTAGTTAGATCAAAACCCCTTAGGCTAAATACCTAAGGGGTTTTTTGTTCGGCATAACCCAATTTAGGTGCTTTATTTTTATGAGCGAGTTATTTAAAGATAGTCATTATTTTGATCAGTCATTTTCAAACTTTACAGCAAATGCAAAGCGCTTTAGCGATATTGAGTTTGAACAATGTCAGTTTATTGATTGCGATTTTAGTCACAGCCAGTTTAGTGCCTGTCGGTTTATAGAGTGTGAATTTATTAACTGTAATTTGACTGAACTTAATTGGAATTACAGCTCCTTAGAAGAGGTGAGCTTTGCAAATTGTAAGCTCAATAGCATAGTGTGGGGGCAAGTAAATTGGCCGCAATTAGCGCTAACGTCACCGGTGAGTTTTAAACAGTGTGAGCTGAGCCATAGTTCGTTTTTTGAATTACAGTTAAAAGCCTTAACAATGACGAACTGTTTTGCCAAAGATGTCGATTTTAGACACGCTAACTTAGCTCAAAGCAACTTCTCGGATACTGACTTTAGAGACAGCCTGTTTCATCAAACTAATTTGAGTAAAGTAAACTTTGTTGGCGCAACGCAATTTAATATTGATATAACAAGCAATGATGTGAGTAATGCAAAGTTTGAACGGCTTGAAGCGTTAAATCTATTAACAGGACTTGATATCGAGCTGGTTGATTAGCCGCAAGAGCTTACGGCTAATACGTTATTATATTTACTATTAGCAAGCAGGGCCATTTTTGTTGCGCGCGCTAGCAAGTGCACGGGCTATGCTCAGTAGCTCTGGCGAAATATCATCAGCGCCATCTTTAATCAGTTTAGTTACATCACCTGATGAATATAAGCTATCACGCGGTGATTTAATTCCCAGCTCTCTCACAAAGTCTTTGGTTTTACCTGTACTGCCGGTTTCAATGAACTTAAAAATAATGCGTTCGTTGTTACTTTTCGGCTCGGCTTGTAACACTTTAATTTCTTCTTGGTAGGCTTCAATTCTGCTTTGTAGAATGTCGATGCGTTGTTCAATGCTGCTGTATGATTTCATGAATGGATTCTTTTGCGATAATAGTAAAACAATAATCGCTATTATCGCACAAATTAGCAAAGGCGCGCGCTAACCTTTATAATAAAAATTAATGTTAGTTAAAAATGTATAAGTAATACAAGGGAATGCATGTTAAAAATTATAAAAAAGCGTTTAATGTTAAGTGCACTGACTTTAAGCACTATGCTATTTGCATCATCAAGTTATGCCCAAGACGATGCAATCATTGATGAAAGTCGTAATCGCTCTATACCTGTAAATATTACCCTACCAGCTAACCACCTTAAGTGCAGCGCGCAATTAAAATGCCCAGTGGTATTTGTAAATGCAGGGTATGGCATTAGCCACGATGAATACACCTTTGCGAGTAAGTTATTTAATGCGCAAGGCTATTTAAGCATTGCGGTAGCACATGAACTTAAAAGTGACCCTGCACTTAATCGTGCGCAGCCATACCTAACTACTCGTATGGAAAATTGGCACCGGGGTGTTGTAACCCTCAAATTTTTAGTCAACGAGCTAAGTGTTAAATACCCTGAGTATGATTTTACAAAACTCACTTTATTTGGTCACTCAAATGGTGGAGATATTTCAGCCTTGTATGCAGCTATTTATCCAAGTGAAGTAAGCCAATTAATTACGCTCGATCACCGCCGCATGTTATTGCCACGCAATAAAAACACACGCGTGCTCACACTGCGCGGTAGTGATTATCCAGCCGATGCAAACGTGCTTTTAACCGACCAAGAGTTAACCGTTTATCCTGTTACGCAAACGTTGATAGAAAAATCACGTCACAACGATATGTACGATGGCGGGCCTAAATGGCTGGTGGATAGAATGAGTAAAGAGGTAGCGGCGTTTTTAGAAAATTAAACGATACAGTCAGTTTTTAAATTAAAATCCTAAATATAGCGCAGGGCTTACTGCGCTATTTTTGTTTTAGTTACCCCACTAATTCACTAACCACCAAAGGGCTGTTATGTAGCGTTTTATGCACAGGGCATTTGTCGGCTATTTCGAGTAATCGATTTCGCTGAGCGTCAGTTAAATCACCTTGTAAGGTTATTTTGCGGATAATGGCCTCTAGATTGCCGTTTTTTTCACAATCATCACAATCTTGGTTGTAATTGCGGGTATGGTTGAGCTCTACTTTTATGTGCTCTAGCGGCAACTCTTTGCGACTTGCATACATGCGAAGTGTCATTGCAGTACAAGCTCCAAGCCCAGCGAGTAAATGATCATAAGGGTCTGGGCCTAAGTTTTTACCACCGGCATCGGTAGGCTCATCAGCAAGCCATGTATGGTTTTTAGTACTCACGTGCTGAGTGAATTTATGATCTTTTTCTTCAACTAATACACTGCCGTTAGTTAATTTTGCACTATAGGGTGTTTTATCGTATTCAACATAGCGATTAGCCCACGTAGCAATGACATCGGCTGCGTAGTTAGCGTCTTCTTTATTGCTGAGTAAATGATCGGCATTATCTAAACTAATAAAGCTCTTTGGATGCTTAGCAGCTGCGTAAATTTTTTCGGCTTCACTAATATTCACGGTGGCATCAATAGGAGAATGCATAACTAACAAAGCACGCTTAAGCTTGCCTATATGGCTGTTATCGTATTTGGCGATGTCATCTATAAATTGCTTTTTAATCGTAAATTCCCGCCCAGCTAAACACACTTTTGCTTCACCCGATTGGTTTATTTCATCTAAATGAGCAGCAAAGTTATGAGTAACATGCTGGGCATCTGATGGCGCGCCTATAGTCGTAATGGCCGATATTTCGGGTATGTGCTCTGCTGCTGCAAGCACCGCAGCACCACCTAAGCTGTGGCCTATCA
The DNA here is from genome assembly GCF_048401115.1 of Pseudoalteromonas sp. US3C1013. Taxonomy (GTDB): domain Bacteria; phylum Pseudomonadota; class Gammaproteobacteria; order Enterobacterales; family Alteromonadaceae; genus Pseudoalteromonas; species Pseudoalteromonas undina. Next base: position 989,037 of record NZ_CP183075.1, read on the forward strand.
ATAACTGAGGTGCTTTAAAGTGTGTTCTTAAGTGATTGGCTGCAGCCACTAAGTCTTGAATGTTTGATGAAAAGTTACTGTTGGCAAAGTCACCATCGCTATTACCAAGCCCTGTAAAATCAAAGCGTAATACAGCAATGCCTTGCTGAGTGAGCGCGCGACTTATTCGTGTTGCAGCCGCTACATCTTTAGAGCAGGTAAAACAGTGAGCAAATAAGGCATAAAATTTCACTTCACCAGAGGGCTGTTCAAGTTGTCCAGCGAGTTCTAATTCACCGCTTTTAAAAGAAACTTTTTGTCGCATGTAGAGAGCCTTAACAAGTTGATATAGTGTGTGATGCTGATAAAGAAGAGATTGGTACGATGGGATGAAAATTCAATACAAGCGTTATTTTGATCTTGATCAAGGCAGAGAAGGCTTGCTTATTGAGTGCGGACATATGTCCTTATAATTTCAAGGGGGTTTGTCTATCCTCGCACAGCATAAAAATGCAGCCTTTATTACTTGAATTAAGTAGTTAAGCTATATTTGAATGTAATACTAATTTCGTGTAGACCTGTGGCTTAAGCGGATTAGTAAATGGCTTCTAACAACCTACTTACTGGAATGTACCATGCAATTACCTACAGTTGATTATAAAGCGGACGATGCGGCTGCGCAATTTGTTGAATCGTTGAGAAATACTGGTTTTGGCGTATTAAAAAACCATCCTATTCCGCAATCTTTAGTTGAGTCTATTTATAAAAATTGGCAAGACTTTTTTAACTCAGAGCAAAAGCATGAGTTTTTATTTTCAAAAGAAACGCAAGATGGTTATTTTCCACCGTCGGTATCAGAAGTAGCTAAAGGCCATACGGTAAAAGACATTAAAGAGTACTTTCATGTTTACCCTAAAGGCCGTGTTCCTGCACAATTAGAAGCAGATGTTCGTGAGTACTACCGTTTAGCTAATGAATTTGCGGCAACATTATTAAGTTGGGTGCAGGCTGAAGCGCCTGAAGAAGTGCGTGCTAAGTTCTCTATTGATTTAAAAGATATGATTGCCCAGTCTGAGCAAACGTTGTTACGTATTTTACATTACCCGCCAATGACAGGTGATGAAGAGCCTGGTGCTATTCGTGCTGCTGCGCACGGTGATATTAACTTATTAACCGTATTACCGGCGTCAAATGAGCCAGGCTTACAAGTACAAAAAACCGATGGCGGTTGGTTAGACGTGCCATGTGATTTTGGTAGTTTAATTATTAATATTGGTGACATGCTACAAGAAGCATCGGGTGGCTACTTCCCATCAACGATTCACCGTGTAATTAATCCATCGGGTAAAGCAACAACCAAATCACGTATTTCATTACCGTTATTTTTACACCCTCGTCCAGATGTAGTGTTATCTGAACGCTACACAGCAGATAGCTACTTACAAGAGCGTTTACGTGAGTTAGGTGTAAAATAATCTTTTAGCATTTGTAATGCTCAGGTAAATAAAAAGCGGCTGTTTAGCCGCTTTTTTAGTATTTGTGTTTATTGATTTGGCACAAAGTAAATAATGGCATGCATTCTGAGCTACTAAAGGTATAATGCGCGCAACTGGCCACTTTGGCCTAATTTGAAATAGAGAGTTTATATGAGTTTTGATGGTTTAGGTTTATCACAGTCTTTAGTTAATGCGGTTTTAGAAAAGGGCTATGAAACGCCAACGCCTATTCAGGCTCAAGCTATTCCAGCAATTATTGCACGTCGCGATGTAATGGCCGCAGCGCAAACCGGTACCGGTAAAACGGCTGGTTTTACTTTGCCGCTTATTGAGCGTTTATCGTCGGGCACTAAAGCAAAAAGTAATCATGTTCGTGCGCTTATTTTAACGCCAACCCGAGAGCTTGCGTTGCAAGTAAGCGAAAACGTTGAAGAATATGCTAAGCATTCAAACGTGAGTTCGTTTGTTGTTTACGGTGGTGTTAAAATTAACCCACAAATGCAGCGCCTGCGCAAAGGGGTTGATATTTTAGTGGCGACACCAGGGCGTTTAATTGATTTACACAATCAAAACGCGGTTAAATTTGATAGCGTTGAAGTACTGGTTTTAGATGAAGCCGACCGTATGTTAGACATGGGCTTTATCCATGACATTAAACGCCTGATTGCAAAAATGCCTGAAAAGCGTCAAAACTTAATGTTCTCAGCCACGTTTTCGGATGATATTCGCGCGCTGGCAAAAGGGTTAATTAACGACCCCGTTGAAATTTCTGTTGCAGCTAAAAACACCACCGCAAAAAGTGTCACGCAAAGCGTATACGCAGTAGACAAAGCACGTAAAACGGCCCTATTAAGCCATTTAATTCGTAGCAACGATTGGCAACAAGTACTGGTATTTAGTCGTACTAAACACGGTGCTAATCGTTTAGTTAAGCAACTTGAACGCGATGATATTGTTGGTGCGGCAATCCATGGCAATAAATCTCAGGGCGCGCGCGTTAAAGCACTAGAGGGCTTTAAAAGTGGTGAAGTGCGCGTATTAGTGGCAACCGATATTGTTGCACGTGGTTTAGACATTGTTGAATTACCGCATGTTGTAAACTACGACTTACCTAATGTATATGAAGATTATGTTCACCGTATTGGCCGAACTGGTCGTGCGGGGGCATCAGGGCATGCTATTTCGTTTGTAACGGTTGACGATGCAGTAGATTTATACGGCATTGAGCGCTTTATTGGCGAGCTAATTCCACGTGCTGAAGAAGAAGGTTTTGAACCGGCTAACCCTGTTGCAGAGCGCGCACTCGATGCACGCCCGTTACCGGCTAAAAAGCCAAAGAAAAAACAACCATTTAATAAGCCTAAATCAGATAGCAGCAAGCCTAATAGCAAAAAGCCTAACAATGGTGGCAATGGTACAGGCCCTCGTCGTGGTGGCTCTAAAAAGCCAGCAGCTAAAACCGATGATAATGCACAAAACCCATGGGCAAAGCGTCAATCGGTTGGTGGGAATGGCCAGCGCCGTCGTCGTCCAGCAAATAACGACTAATTAGGTTTAGTTCGCTTTAATAAAAAACGCGCTTACTTTTACTGGTAGCGCGTTTTTTAATGCCTATCTTAAAGCTTTACTAACTGATTAAATAATTAACTGCTAACCCTACAAATAAAGTAACACTAACGCTCAGTAACGTCCCTAGCATCACATATTCAGTGAGTTGTTTATCTTTGCTGGCACTTAAGTCGCCAAATCTAAACACCGATTTAGCGGCAATTAAAAACCCAAGCCCTGCAAACTGATCTAATAAAATAAATGTCAGCATAAGTACTCTTTCAAGCATACCAATACTTTGTCCTGCTAAGGGGAGGCTACCATCACTAGAAAAGTGATTAGTTAAGCGCTCTAACATCATTCTTATAAATACCGCACTGGGGCTTAAAATAATAAGGTAACCAGTTATAATCCATAGCACTTTTGCGTTGCACAATAACGCCATTACATTGTCAGCAAATTGCTGATCGTCAGTTAGCCAAATACTTACCGCAATAATGACAGTGATATGTGCAATTTGGTCTAATAAAAAAGGCACTACGCCTTTATTTGAATACGATTTAGCAATATCAATAAAGTAGTGACTGATCATAATAATGCCGGTCGCCAGTAATACGCTGCTTAGTTGTTGCCAGCCAAAACTATATTCCCAAAGTGCCACAACGACTGCACTGGTAATTCCGTGAACCAATACATGGTAGTAAAGTTTTTTTGCTTTAAAATGACGGGTGTTTCTGTCGTTTACCCAGCTCATGGGTTGCCAATAAAAATCAGCGAGTAAGTGGCCAATAATCAGTGCGACGAGTAATAGTGAAAATTCCATTAGTCATGTCCTTGCTGTATGCTTTTAAGCTGTTGTTGTGCATGTAAAATAAATCGTTCTATCAGCTGATAGTTAGCAAGATTAAGCAGCTTAGTAACGTTTTCGCGGCTGGTGTTGAGCTCTTTAGCTAAAGCTGCATGGTTGTTATTAGCATGGGTTAAATATACATACAAAGCATTTGCTTGTTTTTGGGTTATTTTACACAGTAATACATCGACAAACGCTAGGTTTAGCTTAAAGCTCTCATCAACCGATTGATCTGCAATAGCAAATGTAAAACGCTGGTTTGTCATTTTATCTAGCTCATGACCAGAGAGAGTAAACGCAGAGCCTGTAGCAGTTTTTATACTCGTACTAGGGTTATCTATGTGCCCCAACGCCATGCTTTGGCGCAATTCATAGCCGGCAGATTTTAACTGTAGATAAATAAGAATAGCGGTGGTAACTAACTGTTCACTTTTATCGAGTTGTAGTTGAAATGCATCCCCACGGTAAATATCCCAAGATGTTGTTTTATTGCAATTTGCACGTAAACTTTGCTCTAGCTGGTAAAGCATGGCATCGTATTGTTGTTTAGGTATTTTTTGCGATTTAATAACATCGCCGCTGATCACACCAATCATAAAAATCCAGATAGATTATTTATATGTAACTAAATTTGGTTACATTGTTAAATGTAACCGTATTTGGTTACATTGGGTTTGGTAACTAATTTAGGTTACTTAACACGCAATTGCAAGTATTACTCATTGGGACATAAGAATGACCTCACAACAAAGCAGTAAACCTCGTGTAGGTATTTTTGTCGATGTACAAAATATTTATTACACCTGTCGCGAAAGCTACGGTAAAAACTTTGATTACAATGCCTTTTGGCGAATGATGGAGCAACAATACGATATAGAATGTGCGTTCGCCTATGCAATATACCGAGGTGATGAAAAGCAAAATCAGTTTCAAAATATTTTGCGCGCTATTGGCTTTGAAGTAAAACTAAAACCCTTTATTCAACGCCGTGACGGCAGTGCCAAAGGCGATTGGGATGTGGGTATAACCATAGATATGCTAGAGCAGGGGAAGCAGCTTGATAAAGTTATTTTACTCTCGGGTGACGGTGACTTTGCATTATTACTTGGGCATTTAAAAAATCAATATGATGTTCCGTGTGATGTATACGGTGCTGATAAATTAACCGCAGAGGTACTTAAGCAAAGTGCCGAGCAATTTCATTTAATTGACAAACAGCTACTACTTTAAAAAGTATAAGTATTGTATTTTTGATTTATTTTTGAGCAGAATGTTTGCGTTGATCATGAGAGTATTTAATACAACGGGTGCATAGATTAATTAAGCCTAATTTAGGCTTTTTTTATGGCGATAATAAATTGGGTTTAGTGGATGAGTATGGTAATTTTAAGATTCAATTAGTATCAAGGAATTACATGCTTAACTACAGTAATATGCCATTAGACAGAGGCTCAAATGCGCGCAAAGACCCTACTTGGGTAGACGCAAAAAAAACAGCAGACAGTTTATGGCTTTTAGTTAAAGGCAATCACACCTTATTTGCTAACAGTAGCCCTGAGGTGGTGTATTTAGCTTACCAACAAGTGGCACATTTAGATTTAACGCAGGCTATTCTTTTAGGATCAAATAAACAGGATAATGCCGTATTTGCGCTAGACGTAACTGAACTCGAAGAGTCGTTATTAGCAACGATTGTTGGTGATGCCCAGTTTGCAGATATTCGTCAATATGGTACTCAAGTAGCACTTGAAGATGGCTCAAATGCAGCGCTTGCTCGTGGGTTGTGTTACTGGCATGCCACTCATAGTTTTTGTGGTCGCTGTGGTACCAAAAATCACTTAGTTGAAGGGGGGCATTCACGTTTATGCGACAACGCAGCCTGTATGCACCAAACTTTTCCGCGTACCGATCCAGCCGTTATTATGGTAGTAACTAAAACATTTTCTGATGGGATTGAACGCTGCTTATTGGGTCGCCAAGCAACTTGGCCAAAAGGATTGTTTTCCTCGCTTGCCGGGTTTGTCGATCCAGGTGAAACCCTTGAACAAACCGTGATCCGAGAAGTAAAAGAGGAAGCGGGTATTACCGTGGAGAAAGCAGAGTATATTGCTTCTCAACCTTGGCCGTTTCCTTCATCAATCATGCTTGGTTTTATTGCCACAGCAAGCAGTGATGAAATAAGCACAGAGCAAGATGAACTTGAAGATGCACGATGGTTTTCTCGCCAAGAACTTGCGCAATTTAAAGATTGGCAACACGAGGGGGAGCATTTAAAGCTACCTAGAGCTGATTCGATTTCGCGTTATTTAATTGAATATTGGCGTACTCAGATAGAAGGATGAATCATGTCGAGCAAAAATAAAAATACCCAATTAGTGTCATCAGGGCGCAAAAAAGCGTACACCCATGGGGTAGTGAACCCGGTAGTTCAGCGTGCATCAACGATTGTATTTGATTCGGTGAGTGAGCTTAAAGAAGCGGCTAAAACACGCGGTGATAAAACGTTATTTTATGGCCGTCGTGGCACCACTACGCATTTTGCTCTGCAAGAGGCAATTACCGAACTCGAAGGCGGTGAGGGCTGTGCGTTATACCCATGTGGCGCGGCAGCGATAAGCCAAACTCTGTTATCGCTTTTAAAGTCCGGTGATCATATTTTAATAGTGGACACTGTTTACGAGCCAACCCGTGATTTTTGCGACAAGATATTAGCTGGGTTGGGTATTAGTACGACCTATTATCCGCCAATGATTGGCGCAGACATAAAAGAGTACATTCAAGACAATACCAAAATGTTGTTTTTAGAGTCTCCGGGTTCAATTACCATGGAAGTTCAAGACGTTCCCGCCATGGTAAAAGTGGCAAACGATCATAATGTAATGACAGTGCTTGATAACACCTATGGCAATGGCTTGCATTATCGCCCGCTTGAACATGGTGTTGATATTAGTATTCAAGCCGCCACCAAATATATTGTTGGCCACTCTGATGTGATGATGGGGGTTGCTGTAGCTAATAAAAAGTATTGGCCAACACTTCGTGAACACTCTTATTTACTCGGGCAATGCACCAGTGCAGATGATGCGTATTTGGCACTACGAGGCTTGCGTACCATGGCAGTGCGATTAAATCAGCATGAAAAAGCCGCGCTAGAAGTAGCAAAATGGCTTGAGCAACATGCGTTGGTTGATCATATTCGTCATCCTGCGTTTACAACATGCCCAGGCCATGAATTTTTCAAACGCGATTTTGACGGCAGTAATGGTTTATTTTCGTTTGTAATGAAAGCGGGTAATCAACACGCCATAGATGCTTTTTTAGATAGCTTACAACATTTCAAAATGGGCTTTTCGTGGGGGGGCTTCGAGAGCTTAGTAACGGCAAACCTATCGATGAAAGGGCTGCGCTCGCAAACAGGATGGGAGCATGGACCTGTTATTCGTTTGCACATTGGTTTGGAAGATGTTGAAGATTTAATTGCCGACTTACAGCAAGCATTAGCTATTTATGAGCAACATTTATAATTATTAATTGTTTAAATTACATTATTTGTTACAAAGCCTACCTCTGAGTAGGCTTTTTTTTGCTAGCAATTCAACGTGTTTACACTTAGTGTTGTTAAATAACGCTTATTTTAAAGTATGAACAACGTCATTAAGGATAGTCAATGGCAACACCATCACCAGTTAACGTAGGGCGCTTAACCCAAATCGCGGGTTTTGAGCTGGTACGTATGTTTTTAACTAAACGAGGGCTTATTGCACTGGCGGCTTTTGCGCTAGTGTGGCTTGTTATTTTACGTTACCCCATAGGCCAAGCTGTAGGTATAATCAGCTCGCCAGACTTTGAACAAATAGCCCGTGATATTTCCGGCTCTATTGGATTAAGTAAGTTACTTGATTGGCCTGAAGCCGAATTTGCTATGTATTGGCTTATTGCTTTGTATAGTTTTCCTGTTTTTAGCTTATTTATTTGTAGTGATCAAACCGTCGGTGACAGAGAGCGCGGTACGCTAAGGTTTTTATCATTACGCTCAACTCGCTTTGAAATACTCTTTGGTCGATTTTTAGGGCAGTTAGCGGTACTAACCTGTTTAGTTGGCATCACGCTTATAGCGACATTGGCGGTGCTCGGGTTTCGCGAGCCGAGCTTACTTGCTGGTGGCCTTGGTCGTGCTGTTTCAATATTTTTAATACTCATTGTTACTTTTACGCCGTTTGTAGCCTTAATGAGCTTAATTAATACTTTTGCGAGCTCATCTCGCTTATCTATTGTATTAGCTATTTTATATTTCACAGCCGGCGGCATTATTGTTGGATTACTGGAGTGGCAAATACCCGCATTAAGTGTGCTTGATTATTTATTCCCTGGTGTGCAAATAGAGTTATTAGCTGGACAAAACTTACCGTTATTGAGCGCATTAGCTATTCCACTTGTGCAAACAGCGGTGTTACTTGCAGTTGCTCAACGTATTTTTGCAAGGAGCTCATTATGAAATCATTAATAACAGGGCGTAATTTAAGTAAATCATACGGCTCAAAACTGGCTCTTGATAATGTGAATTTTGAGATTCAAAAAGGCGCGCCAGTTGCATTAGTTGGCCCTAATGGCGCAGGGAAAACCACTTTATTTAGTTTGTTGTGTGGCTATATCGCGCCTAGCATGGGTGAGCTTGAAATACTCGGCCATAAACCAGGTAGCGCGGCTTTATTTAATAAAGTGAGTGCGTTACCACAAGATGCACAGCTAGATCCGCGTTTTAATATAGATAAACAACTTAGCTTTTATGCCAAGCTACAAGGTATGGGCAGCAAGCAAAGCCAAATAGAGGCACTTCGAGTATTAGATTTAGTGGGTCTTAGCGAGGTTGCAAAAAACCGCGCAGGGGACTTATCTCACGGTATGCGCAAGCGTGTAACCATAGCACAAGCATTAATTGGTTCACCGCAAATTGTAATGTTAGATGAAGCCACCGCAGGGCTTGATCCGATTCATGCCAGAGAGGTCAGAGAGCTGGTGTCTGAGCTATCGTCTCAAGCGACGTTTATTTTAAGCTCTCATGATTTAACTGAACTAGAACGACTTTGCTCCCAAGTACTACATTTAGATAAAGGCATATTAAGCGAGCATCAAACTAAAGCGGCGAATACTGATAAGCACTTTTATACCTTAATGCTAAGTGAAGCGTATCAAAATGTGGAGCAACAACTGCAAGCAATTGAGGGTGTGAGTCGTGTTTATATGAGCCAACATAAAGAGTATGTGATTGAGTATCAACCAACTAGCGATTCACTTGACATCGCGCTATTGCAATTTTGCCACCAACATAATTGGCAGTATAGGCAGTTAGTAAATGGTCATACTCTAGAAAATCAAATATTTAAACAGGAGAAACTGTAATGGGATTATTTAGTGGTTTAATGGGTAACGCCAGTGAAGTGGATGATGCCGATTTAGAAAAAGTATTGGCTAATACGCTTATTGAAGGTGAGCGAGTTGAAAAGGCGTATAAAGTAGTTCGTGATATGTTTATCTTTACTAATAAGCGACTAATTTTATTAGATAAACAAGGTGTGACTGGTTCTAAAATGGAAATGATCAGTATTGCTTACTCTAAGATAACTAAGTTCAGCAAAGAAAGTGCGGGGCACTTTGATTTAGATGCAGAACTGAAAATTTGGGTTGGATCTGATCCAACGCCAATTAGCAAAGACTTTAAAGCTGGTGATAACATAAATGATGTTTATAGGATAATTAGCCAGTATTCATTATAGAAACAAACAAAAATCGGTGTAAAATTAAAGTAATTGTTTACAGTTTGTTGCGATTACTTTAACATAAATTACTCCAACACTTTCTTACAAATTCCCTAACAAATACAATTGCTTGATTCAGTTTTCGTTCAGTTTCGCGGCGTTAGCATACCCCCACTTTAGCAATGTAGTTAAAGTACAAAAACAATGTACATAGGGATGTTTCATTATGAAAAAGTTAGCAATTATTATTTCAGGTCTTTTATTATCAAGTGCTGCACACGCTGCAGATAGCTATCAATCAATCAGTAACTTAAACTACACAGATACTGATAACAACGATACTATCAGCGTGGACTCTACTTACTACTTCTCTCCAAAGAGCACACTAGGTCCATACGATCAATTCGAATACATCAATAAGCAAAGCAACGTATTTGGTGGCTACGCTGATGACGATTTTGGCGATGTGACTGCTATTGGCGGTGAATACTTCGTTGAAGATTTTGTTGTTGGTGCGTCTTACCAAAATGCTGATTACAACTCTAACAACGAGTCATACACACTTTCTGCTGGTTATTTCTTTAACCCAGATTTACTTGCAAAAGTAAGATTTGTTGATCAAAAAGATGGTGATAACGTTACATTCTTTTCTTTAGCATACAACCACATGCTAAACGATACAGATTACGTAGGTATCACTGTAGAATCAGATGATGATTTTGATTCTCGTTCAGTAGCTGCTAAATACTTTGTTGATTTACAACAAGGTAACTACTTAACAGTAGAAGGTACATTTGTAAGCCTTGACGAAGCAGATGACCAATGGAACGTAGAAACAAACTACTACTTCTCTAAAGCGACTTCTGTATTTGCATCTTACGATAAAGAAGACAACTACAGCTTTGGTGCTCAACACTTCATCAATAAAAACATTGGTTTAAAAGTGGGTTACGGCAACAACGCAGATGACTCAGATAACGATGCTTACTTTGCTAACATGCGTTTTCAGTTTTAATTAAGCGTTTAATCGCATAAATTAAAACCAGTTAAGTAGTAAAAAGCCCACACTTTGTGGGCTTTTTGCTGTGTGTAATAAATGCGTAACTCTACTTTATCGTTATATTTTAATTACAATAGAATCGGCTCATCATTTAGTGGCACTCCTCTGACAGCCCATTGTATTTAAATTAAGATCGGTCATAATTAAATCAATGTTTTTATAACTGTAAAGGAATGTGTTTATGTCAGTATTTATTATATTGCTGGTTGTGGTGATCGTGGTGTTTGCAATTAAAGATATCCGCCTTAATTTAATTACCCGACCCACTTTTAAAATGTTTAAAAAAGTATTACCGCCATTATCGCAAACAGAGCGAGAAGCCATGGAAGCAGGCGATGTTTGGTGGGATGGCGAGCTATTTAGTGGTGATCCTGATTGGCAAAAATTACACAACTATCCGCGTCCACAGTTAAGTGAAAAAGAAACTGCATTTATAGATAATCAAGTTGAAACTTTATTAGCCATGCTTGATGACTATAAAATTGTACAAAAAGACAAAGATTTACCTAAAGAGGTTTGGGACTTTTTAAAAACCGAAGGGTTTTTTGCAATGATCATCCCAGAAAAATTTGGGGGTCTTGAATTCTCTGCTATTGCTAATTCCACCATAGTGTCAAAAATTGCGACTAAAAGCTTAACAGCCGCCGTGACGGTCATGGTACCCAATAGCTTAGGTCCTGGTGAGTTATTACTGCACTACGGAACAACTGAGCAACAAGAGCGCTGGCTACCTAGCCTTGCAAAAGGCGACGATGTGCCTTGTTTTGCATTAACGGGCCCTGAGGCTGGCTCAGATGCTGGCAGTATTCCTGATTCTGGTGTGGTGTGCAAAGGCGAGCATGATGGTAAGGAAGTGTTGGGGCTGCGTTTAAATTGGTCAAAACGCTATATCACACTTGCGCCAGTTGCGACTGTGTTAGGGCTTGCATTTAAAATGTACGATCCAGATGGGTTGTTAGGCGATGAAAAAGAGCTTGGCATTACGTGTGCACTCATTCCAACCGATCACCCAGGTGTTAAAACAGGTGAGCGTCATTACCCCCTAAATATGGCGTTTATGAATGGCACAACGTACGGTAAAGATGTATTTATTCCGCTTGATTGGATTATAGGTGGTCAGCAAGGGGCAGGACGAGGTTGGCGCATGCTAGTTGAATGTTTAAGTGCAGGGCGTGGTATTTCGTTACCGGCATTAAGCACTGCAACAGGGCATTTAGCGGCTAAAATGACTTCGGCTTACTCTGTTGTTCGACAACAGTTTGGTGTGTCAATTGGTCAATTTGAAGGGGTTCAAGAAGGGTTAGCACGTATTGGTGGCCTAACTTATGCGCTGGAATCGTGCAGATTAATGACAGCTGGTGCTATTGATTTAAAACTAAGTCCATCAGTAGTAACAGCTATTGCAAAATACCATATGACCGAAATGGGTCGAACAGTAATGAATGATGCGATGGACATTCATGCAGGTAAAGGGATTCAGGTTGGGCCTAATAACTATTTAGCACATGGCTATATGGGTATTCCGGTTTCGATTACGGTTGAGGGCGCTAATATTTTAACTCGTAATTTAATGATATTTGGCCAAGGCGCTACTCGTTGTCATCCGTTTGTATTAAAAGAAATGGAAGCGGCTTCAATGGAAGATGATGACGCGGCATTAGAGCAATTTGATGGTCTATTGATGAACCACATAGTGTTTGCTATTAGCAATGCAAGCATGGCTTTAGTGCATGGTTTAACTCGCAGCCACTTTGCCAAAGCACCTGTGTGCGGAGAAACCGCGGCCTACTATAAACAATTAGGGAGAATGAGCCGAGGACTTGCGTTTACAACAGATGTTGCAATGTTGATGTTAGGTGGTGAACTTAAACGCAAAGAAATGATATCGGCACGTTTAGGCGATGTATTAAGTCATTTGTATATTGCTTCTACCGTGTTAAAACGTTTTGAAGATGAAGGGCGTCAACAAGCTGATTTACCTTTTGTTAAGTATGCAATAGAGACGTCATTATATGAAATAGGTCAAGCATTTGACGGTTTCTTTAAAAATTTCTCTAACCCGGTGGTTAACTTTGCCCTTAAACGCATTGTGTTTCCGTTAGGTAATCATTATCACAAACCAAGTGATACCACTTCACAAAGTATTTGTGAACACATGACTCAACCAGGCGTGTTTCGAAACAGGCTTACTCATTTGTGCTACATCGATGAGAAGGCAGGCACTGGAGTGATGGAAAATGCTTTTTTAGCGATGCACGACATGCAAAATCAATTTAAACATTTAAAGCAGTGGCAACGAAAAGGTAAGGTACCTGCAACTTTTGATATTGAACAAGCTATTGAGTACGCTCTTGAGCATGAGTTACTTACTAAATTAGATGCTGAAGCTATGCATCATGCTAATAAATTACGAATGCAGGCTATTGCGGTAGATAATTTTAAACCTGAAGATTTCTAACATTGTACTCAAGCACTAAAAAAGCCTTAAACTTATAATTTAAGGCTTTTTTATATATTTTTAGATTGAACGTTGATCAGCGCCCATAAGGATCGGCGATGATTTTATCTACGTACCATTTACCTTTTATTTTTAGCATTTCGATACTGCGAAAGTCATCAATTTTTTTTCCATTAAAATAACCAGTAAATACAATATTTATCTTAGCGTGATTACCGTACTGTTCTCGCAGGCTTGAATTTGACATATCAATTTCAATTACCACTTCATCGAATTGTAAATTAATAAGACTACGGGCAAATTGTTTTGCTGTACCGTAAGATTTCATTATGCGAGCTAGCTTAGGCGTTGCGAAATTACTGGCTTTTTGCAAGTTATGTTGATTATAAAGCGCATCAAAATACACTGTGGCGGTATCGCCTGGACGATCATTGTCAATGTACTGTTCTTTAGGTTTAGTATTGTCATTACAGCCAACGATCAAAATACTAAAAATGAGCACAAAAGAAGTTAAAATTGTTTTCATATTTGGTCAGGTTGATTACTCATACACAAAGTGTGTGATGGAATGGAGGAGATGTAAAGAGGATAGGACTAAATAGGTGTTAACTTATTAAAAAAGCAATAAAAAAGGATGTTAAAAAACATCCTTTTTTAATAGTGTTGTTCGATTACTGAACAAGCTCTTGTTCGGAAAACTCTTCATCAAACATGGGGCTTGATAAGTAACGTTCTGTTGCGCTTGGTAAAATAACCACAATGCTTTTATCTGCATTTTCAGGACGCTCAGCAATACGCTTTGCTGCAACCACGGCTGCACCCGATGAAATACCGACTAAGATCCCTTCTTTTTTCATTAGTTCATGACACATTGCGATACATTCATCATTAGATACTTGTTCTACGCCATCAATAATTGATAGGTCTAAATTCCCAGGAATAAAGCCTGCGCCAATGCCTTGTATTTTATGTGGTCCTGGTTTTACCTCTTCACCGGCAAGTGTTTGGCTAATCACTGGCGAGTGGCTTGGCTCTACAGCTATTGATTTTACATTAAGGCCTTTCTCTTTTTTAAGATAACGACTAACACCTGTAATAGTGCCGCCAGTACCAACACCTGCAACAAAGAAATCGATTTTGCCATCAAGTGCATTAAAAATTTCTGGGCCCGTTGTTTCAAAGTGAATTTTAGGGTTTGCTGGGTTTTCGAACTGTTGTAGCAAAATAAACTTATCTGGGTCTGCTGCTTGAATTTCTTTGGCTTTAGCAATAGCGCCGTTCATGCCTTTAGCGCCATCTGTGAGCACTAGGTTAGCACCGAGTGCCTTTAATAGTTTACGACGTTCTAAGCTCATGGTGTTTGGCATTGTAAGCGTTAGTTTGTAACCGCGAGAAGCCGCTACAAATGCCAATGCAATACCCGTATTGCCTGATGTTGGCTCTATAAGTTCTTTGTCTTTGGTTAGTTGACCTGATTTTTCAGCTTCCCAAATCATTGATGCACCAATACGGCATTTGATACTAAAGCTAGGATTACGTGATTCAACTTTAGCGTATACATTCCCACCTGTAACACGGTTAAGTTTTACCAACGGTGTGTTACCGATGCTTAGTGAGTTATCTTCAAAAATAGTAGACATAATGTTCCTTTAGGTACAATCTGATCAACACGTTAACAGCTATTCTGTTAACTTTATAAGCCTACTTTACTGTGAGATAAAAAAAGTTAAAGTAAGCTTTGGCTATAACATATATTAATTACGCTTATAACGGATTGAACTAAAAACTCAATCTGTTAATTTTTTAGTTATTAAAAAGGCGAACTTGAAATCATTTGTTCGTTTTTAACTTTGTACTTTATCTTTTCTTTATGTAGTCGTTATTTAAACAAATCAACACAACACACTTATATTTTGTTGTTTAATTGTGCAAATGAACTGCGGTTGAACAGTTTATTGACACAAACTATTCAAAACATGGTAAAAACACATTATCTAAATTCAATAAAGTAATCACCATGAAGTTAATCTTAAAATTAATTGCCGGTATTGTGGCCGGTATCTTAGTCGGGCTCTACATTCCCTTAACTGGCGTTGAGCTTTTATACACAGTAAAAGAGCTTATCGGCCAGCTTATTAGTTTTACAATTCCACTGATTATTTTATTTTTTATTGCCTCTGGGATTGCCGGGCTTCCTAAAGGATCAGGGCATCTACTGGGGAAAACGGTGGGTTTTGCGTATGGCTCAACAATTATAGCCGGTACCTTAGCGTTTTTATTAGTAACAGCGGTTATTCCGTTTTTAAGCGGCGGTATTTCATTTGAAGCTGAAGCAGTGACCGAAGTAGGAAGCTTTATTGACTTAGAAATTCCACCGTTAATGGGTGTAATGACTGCTTTAGTTACAGCATTTGTATTTGGTATTGGTATGAGCCAGCTTGGCTTAGACACATTAAAAACTGTGTCTGATCAGGGGCGCGATATTATTGATGGTTTACTTTCAAAAGTAATTATTCCGGCATTACCGTTTTACATTGCGGGTGTATTTGCTGAAATGACCGTAGCAGGCACCGTTGTTGATACATTACAAGCATTTGGTGTAGTACTTATTGCTGCATTAGTGATGCATTGGTTATGGTTGAGTGTTTTATACATTACCTCAGGCCTATTACTTAAGCGTAATCCTATTGAGCTAATTAAAAATATGTTACCTGCGTACTTTACTGCATTAGGAACCATGTCGAGTGCGGCAACCATTCCAGTATCTTTGCAATCAAGTAAAGCAAATAACGTTAAAGAGGATGTAGCTAACTTTACAGTGCCATTATGCGCCACTATTCATTTGTCAGGTTCAACAATTACAATAGTTACCTGTGCTATGGCTGTAATGTTTTTATCGCCTAGCATGGAAGTACCTTCATTAATGGCTATGTTGCCATTCATTATGATGTTAGGTGTTGTGATGATTGCAGCGCCAGGCGCCCCAGGTGGTGCAGTAATGTCGGCGTTAGGTTTATTAACTAGCATGCTTGGTTTCAACGAAGGTGCAGTGGCACTAATGATTGCGCTGTACCTTGCACAAGATAGCTTCGGCACTGCGTGTAATGTAACTGGCGACGGTATCATTGCTTTGTGGGTAGACCGTTTTAGTGAAAAAGCCTCAGCTTAAATCACTATGGTGTATTTACCTACGATAGGTAAATACGCTTTGACAATATTGGGTCATAGCGACCGACGGCGAAAGCATAATATTAGTTATGGTTTCGTCGTATCTATGCTAATGTTGAAAATTAATTTTGTTAACTTGCATCTTATTAGGCTAGTGAGGGTGTTCCATTGATTAACGTACTTTTAGTTGATGACCATGAACTTGTGCGCACAGGGATCAGACGTATTCTTGATGACATACGTGGTTTTAAAGTAATAGGTGAAGCTAAAACAGGCGAAGAGGCTGTACAGTTTTGTCGTCAACATGCGCCAAATATAGTATTAATGGATATGAACATGCCTGGTATGGGCGGGCTTGAGGCAACTAAAAAGATTTGCCGTTACTGCCCTGATGTAAAAATTATTGTGCTTACTGTTAATTGCGAAGACCCATTTCCAAGTAAGGTCATGCAAATTGGTGCTCATGGCTTTTTAACCAAAGGTGCTGGATCTGATGAAATGGTTCGCGCTATACGCTGTGTGCATGCAGGACAACGCTATATTGCTCCAGAAATAGCGCAACAGATTGCACTTGCGCAGGTAACCGGGCGTACCGATGAAAACCCATTTCAAAGCCTATCCGAGCGTGAACTACAAATTATGCTGATGATCACCAAAGGTGAAAAAGCACAGGATATCGCTGATCGCTTAAATTTAAGTTCTAAAACAGTAAACAGTTATCGCTATCGCATGTTTGAAAAGCTTAACGTAGGAGGCGATGTAGAGCTTACTCATTTAGCCATACGTTACAAAATGATTGATATAGATATCTCTTACTAGTCGGTATATATGTCTGAATTTGATCATGTCCAGTTTTTAAAAACATTATCGAGTGAGCCTGGCGTTTATCGCATGCTCGATAATGACAACCAAGTTATCTATGTCGGTAAAGCTAAAAGTTTAAAAAAGCGGGTAAGTAGTTACTTTCGTAGTAATATAACCGATAGTAAAACCCGTGTTTTAGTAAGTAATATTTGTAATATTGAAGTCACGCTTACTAATACAGAGACAGAAGCTTTACTGCTCGAAAACAACCTCATTAAAAAATATCAGCCACGTTATAATATTCTGTTACGTGATGATAAGTCGTACCCTTATATACTGCTCACAAATCATAAGCATCCTCGCTTAGCCTTTCATCGTGGTAGCAGAAAAGTAAAAGGTGAATATTTTGGTCCGTTTCCAAGCGCGGGGGCGGTTTCTGAAAGCTTACGCTTAATGCAAAAAATATTTCCGGTACGTCAATGCGAAGATGCCTACTACCGTGCGCGTAGTCGCCCTTGCTTACAGTATCAATTAAAACGTTGTTCTGCGCCGTGTGTTAATAAAGTCTCTGAAGATGAATACGCGCAGCAAGTTGATTATGTCCGCAAGTTTTTAACTGGTAAATCTCATGAAGTAATAGCCGATCTCATTGCTAAAATGGAAAAAGCCAGTGAGCAGCTTAATTTTGAACTTGCAGCTAAAGTTCGCGACCAAATTATGTTGCTGCGTAAAATGCAGGAGCAGCAATCTATCTCCGGCAATTTTGCGGAAATGGATGTGGTCGGCTTTGCCCATTTAAACGGTTTAAATGGGATTCATCTATTAATGATTCGCGATCATAAAGTGCTGGGTAGTAAAACTTATTTTCCAAAGGTGCCTAAAGACTCACAAGAGCAAGAAATTTTAACCTCTTTCTTAGGCCAGTATTATTTAGCCCCAGGTGCGACAGGGCGCATTGCTAAAGAAATCATTTTACCATTTGAAATAGAAGAAAGTGATGCACTAGGTGAAGCCTTGACCCAAATTAGTGAACGTAAAGTATCGCTTAAAGTGGTTACCCGTGGTGAGCGAGCACAGTACTTACAGTTAGCGAATAAAAATGCATTAAATAGTATTACGGTTAAGCAAAGCACTCAAGACTCGATAAATAAGCGTTATGCGCAATTAAAGGCTACTTTGCGTCTTGATGATATTAATCGCATGGAATGTTTTGATATCAGTCACACCATGGGTGAAAACACAGTGGCCAGTTGTGTTGTATTTGATTCTCAAGGCCCTAACAATAAAGAGTATCGTCGTTATAACGTGACCGGTATTACCGGTGGTGATGATTACGCCGCTATGGAATTTGCACTAAACAAACGTTACAACAAGTTGGTTGATGAGGAGAAAATTCCCGATGTTATTTTTATCGATGGTGGTAAAGGTCAATTAGGTAGAGCAGAGCAATACTTCGAAAACTGGCCGCATTCAAAAATGCCGCTATTAGTCGGTGTTGCAAAAGGCACTAGCCGTAAGCCAGGTCTTGAAACCTTGCTTATAGATGGCGGGCGTAAAACAATTCCTATGGATTCTGATGCACCAGCGCTTCATTTGATCCAGCATATACGCGATGAATCCCATCGTTTTGCAATTGCAGGGCACCGTAATAAGCGGCAAAAACAACGCACTCAGTCATTATTAGAGGAAATAGATGGCGTAGGTTCAAAGCGTCGACAAACATTATTAAAATATTTAGGGGGCATGCAAGGTGTAAAAGCTGCTAATATAGAACAGCTAAAGAAAGTTCCTGGGATCAGTCCTGACATGGCTGAGAAGATATTTAACCATTTGCATGACAAGGGCTAGCCCTATGTGCGAATATAGAAAAAAAGACATATCCAAGTAGTTATGTGGAATATTCCAAACACACTCACAACGTTTAGACTCTTTCTTATCCCCATTTTTTTGGTGATATTTTATATGCCTTATTCATGGGCGTTCTTTGTTGCTGCCTTTATTTTTTGGCTGGCTTCGATCACAGATATACTTGATGGCTATTTAGCCCGTAAACTTGAGCAATCAACGCCTTTTGGTGCATTTTTAGACCCGGTTGCTGATAAAGTAATGGTGTGTGCTGCCTTGGTTGCATTATCTGAGCATTACCAATCTTTGTATATGACCATTCCCGCGCTTATTATTATTAGCCGTGAAATTGTTATATCGGCGCTACGCGAATGGATGGCTGAACAGGGGAAACGCGGTAACGTAGCTGTATCCGATATGGGTAAGTTAAAAACCGCAGCTCAAATGTTAGCCATTATCGGTTTAATTTGGCAGTACGATAGCTGGATGATGTATTTAAGTTATGGCTTGCTTTATATAGCCACATTTTTAACGCTTAGTTCTATGGTGCAATATTTAGTTGCAGCATGGGGAGAATTGACCAAAAATTGATTGTAAACGTCTAATAACGCACCATTTTAGATAAAAAATAATCAAACAGTTCAAAAGTAGCATTTTTTGTGTTGACGCGTTTAATAATCTCTGTAGAATGCGTCCGTGTTGAGAGGGCATAGCCCCCTAGATAAACATAAAGCGGCACTAGCTCAGTTGGTAGAGCGCGACCTTGCCAAGGTCGAGGTCACGAGTTCGAGCCTCGTGTGCCGCTCCAGTTTATCTTAAAGCTAACCTAGTATTGAGGCGGAATGGCAGAGTGGCCATGCACCGGATTGCAAATCCGTTTACCCCGGTTCGACTCCGGGTTCCGCCTCCAATCAACACTCCACACGCTTTAATTAGCAAACTCGATGCCCGAGTGGTGGAATTGGTAGACACAAGGGATTTAAAATCCCTCGACTAACAAGTCGTGCCGGTTCAAGTCCGGCCTCGGGCACCACTTTGTGGTTTGGTTACATACACCAATATGTAACTTATAAAAATTATTTAGAATTAATATGATGCGGCACTAGCTCAGTTGGTAGAGCGCGACCTTGCCAAGGTCGAGGTCACGAGTTCGAGCCTCGTGTGCCGCTCCATATTAGTTTTATCCACTTGCTTTAAATAGCAAACTCGATGCCCGAGTGGTGGAATTGGTAGACACAAGGGATTTAAAATCCCTCGACTAACAAGTCGTGCCGGTTCAAGTCCGGCCTCGGGCACCACTTTTAATTATTGACCAAGTTAATTAAAAGTTTGATAAATACTTATTTATGGCACTAACTCAGTTGCCAGAACGTTTTACCGCGACATGGTCGCGCACCAACGTACAAATTACTGATAAAGTTTTATGCGGCACTAGCTCAGTTGGTAGAGCGCGACCTTGCCAAGGTCGAGGTCACGAGTTCGAGCCTCGTGTGCCGCTCCAAATTATTTGATATGTTTAGGCGGAATGGCAGAGTGGCCATGCACCGGATTGCAAATCCGTTTACCCCGGTTCGACTCCGGGTTCCGCCTCCAAATAATTACTCCACACGCTTTAATTAGCAAACTCGATGCCCGAGTGGTGGAATTGGTAGACACAAGGGATTTAAAATCCCTCGACTAACAAGTCGTGCCGGTTCAAGTCCGGCCTCGGGCACCACTTTATACTTTCCTTGTTTATTCTAGTTTAACCATTATTTGATTAAACCATTAATTATAAAATCGCATCATCAAACTAGTATCTATTCCTTACACAAAATTATTTCGTTTGTTTAAAACCTTTATGTCTCACATTTTTTAAAAAGCCTATCCCATCAATGTATTACCTTTGATCTTTTTTATAGCTAAACTTGACGGTAGCTACAGAAAAAACTCTCATTTAGAACAAAACACTAAATTTAAGCTTTGCTATATAAGACTTTTATACCTCAAAATAGACTACCTAATACTAAGCGGTTTATATAAAAAGCAGTGGTATAAGGCTCTTAAATGGAGGTGTGGCTGTGCTTCGTTTGATACATAAGCGAAAGTCGGCATACGCTTATTTCTATTAACACCATTACAATGCCACAAAATTTATTAAGAGTATTGATGTAAACTGCTTAACTAATCGCTTATAAGGAGGTATGAGAAGTTTGATGATGCTAATGTGTTTGATTGGGTCTCACTAGGTGGGTACTGCTATTAGTAATATAATACCAATCCGCAATAATACGTAATCATTTTACGGAGCTAAACGTGTCACTAGCTGCGTTAAAAAAGTCTCATTTAGAACAACTAAATAGCAAATTTTTTGCCTAGCTATCAACACGTTTTTCCAGCCTCAAAATAGACCACTTAATTAAGCGAATTGGTATAAAGACGAGGCTTATACCAATCCGCAATAATACTTAATCATTTTGAGAGTCGAAACTTGACGCTAATAAACATCGAAATTGTTGCTTTGCTATTAACACGATTTCTCTACCTCAAAATAGACTACTTAATTAAACGAATGGGTACTAGACAATAAAAAACCCGAAATGGCCATGGCCGTTTCGGGTTTTTAACTTAAATCTCTTTAAAGTTATTTGTGCCAAATACCTTTCGGAATAGTTTTATTAAGCTTGTTGTTTTTACTTGGATCAAACGTCGGTAACTTTCCAGCACGTCGTTGAGCGTTGTAATCTTTGGCAAGCCATACCACAACTCCTGAGAGCATAAATAGCGCGATTACGTTTACAATCGCCATTAGGCCCATAGACACATCAGCTAGAGTCCACACTAATGGTAATTCACCAAGGGCACCAAACATCACCATACCTAACACTAATAATCTGAAGATCAGCATGCCAGATGCATGGTTATGCTCTAAAAACAATAAGTTCGTTTCTGCATAAGAATAGTTAGCTACAATTGATGTAAAAGCAAAAAACAAAATAGCGACTGCAACAAATATTGCACCCCAGCTACCAACATGTTCCTCAAGCGCTGCTTGTGTAAGTGCTATACCCGTTACATCAGAGCCTGGTACTAACTGTTCTGATAATAAAATAAGTGCAGCGGTAGCTGTACAAATTATAATGGTATCTACAAAGACACCTAGCATTTGTACATAACCTTGTGATGCAGGGTGAGGTGGGTTAGGAGTTGCAGTTGCTGCAGCGTTAGCTGCGCTACCCATACCCGCTTCGTTTGAGAATAATCCGCGCTTGATCCCTTGGATCATTGCTTGCATAACACCATAACCAATTGCACCAGCGCCAGCTTGTTCAAGACCAAAGGCACTTCTAATTACATGCATAAACACATCAGGCAACTCAGTGTAATTTACAGCACATATATATAGTGCAACAATTAAGTAGGCAGCAGCCATAAATGGCACTGCTAATTCAGCAAATCGTGAAATTGTTTTTAGGCCACCAAATATGATGATGCCTGAACCAATTACAAGTGCAATACCTACTATATAGTTAGGAATACCAAAGGCGACTTCAAAAGCTGCAGCGATAGAGTTTGACTGTACCGCATTAAAAACTAATCCAAAGGCTAAAATTAAACATAGTGAGAACACGATGCCCATCCAGCGCTTGCCAAGTCCGTATTCCATATAATAAGCAGGGCCTCCACGGAAGTTGCCTTCTTCATCGCGTATTTTGTAAGCTTGAGCCAATGTGCTTTCTGCAAAACTAGTGGCCATACCGATCAAAGCAATTAACCACATCCAAAAAATAGCACCAGCACCACCTAAATAAAGTGCGACTGCAACACCTGCCATATTACCGGTACCAACACGGGCGGCTAAAGAAGTACAGAAAGCTTGAAAAGAGGAAATACCGCCATCTGACCCTTGGCGACTTTGAAACATGACTTTAATCATGTGTGGGAATTGTACAAATTGGATGAAACCAAGACGTATGGTAAAAAATAGCCCAGCGGCTATTAATAAGTACACTAAAATATGACCCCATAAGAGACCACTTATACTATTTATTATATCTGTCATGTGTGTTGCCTAGTGAACGAGTTGTAAATATGCGCCGCAACTTACCACAAGCAAGGTAAATAGTTTAGTAAACAGCGCAAAAAAATGAGTTATCCACAGGGTTTTGTGGGTATCTTGTGTGTCTGGGTGGGGTATCTTTGGGGTAAAAATTAAATGCAAAAAAGCGTTTAAAAACGCTTGCGTTAAAATCGATTCGCCCTATAATGCGACCCCACTGAGACGGCAGAGCAGGCAACGCTTAGCGAGGCAAGCAAGACACTTAGTAAGTCGAGTAAAACTTGAGTTTAGATTTTTTAAAAAGTTTAAAATTAAGTGTTGACAAAAAAATAGGAAAGCGTAATATGCGCAGCCCTAGCGAGATAAAGTTTAACGCTTTAATCGCAACGTTCTTTAACAATATAAAGCAATCATCTGTGTGGGCACTCGTACAGATTGAGTTCTAACAGCCAAGCTTAGTT
>NZ_CP183075.1:3230000-3320003 GCF_048401115.1 Pseudoalteromonas sp. US3C1013
CCGATTAGGGTAGCCGTAGGGAAACCGAGTCTTAACTGGGCGAATAGTTGCAAGGTATAGACCCGAAACCCGGTGATCTAGCCATGGGCAGGTTGAAGGTTGAGTAACATCAACTGGAGGACCGAACCCACTAACGTTGAAAAGTTAGGGGATGACCTGTGGTTAGGAGTGAAAGGCTAATCAAACCGGGAGATAGCTGGTTCTCCCCGAAATCTATTTAGGTAGAGCCTCGGACGAATACTTACGGGGGTAGAGCACTGTTAAGGCTAGGGGGTCATCCCGACTTACCAACCCTTTGCAAACTCCGAATACCGTAAAGTAATATCCGGGAGACACACGGCGGGTGCTAACGTCCGTCGTGAAGAGGGAAACAACCCAGACCGCCAGCTAAGGTCCCAAAGTCATAGTTAAGTGGGAAACGATGTGGAAAGGCCCAGACAGCCAGGAGGTTGGCTTAGAAGCAGCCATCCTTTAAAGAAAGCGTAATAGCTCACTGGTCGAGTCGGTCTGCGCGGAAGATGTAACGGGGCTAAACTATGCACCGAAGCTGCGGATTCAGAATTTATTCTGAGTGGTAGGGGAGCGTTCTGTAAGCGGTTGAAGGTGTACCGGGAGGTATGCTGGACGTATCAGAAGTGCGAATGCTGACATGAGTAACGATAATGCGGGTGAAAAACCCGCACGCCGGAAGACCAAGGGTTCCTATCCCATGTTAATCAGGGTAGGGTAAGTCGACCCCTAAGGCGAGGCCGAAAGGCGTAGTCGATGGGAAACGGATTAATATTTCCGTACTTGGTATAATTGCGATGGGGGGACGGAGCAGGCTAAGCAAGCATGGCGATGGTAGTCCATGTGAAAGTGTGTAGGCTAGTGACTTAGGTAAATCCGGGTTGCTGTTAGGCTGAGACACGAGACGAGTCACCAAGGTGATGAAGTTGCTGATGCCATACTTCCAGGAAAAGCCTCTAAGCTTCAGATTATACCGAATCGTACCCCAAACCGACACAGGTGGTCAGGTAGAGAATACTAAGGCGCTTGAGAGAACTCGGGTGAAGGAACTAGGCAAAATCGTACCGTAACTTCGGGAGAAGGTACGCTCCGATTGGTGATGAGACTTGCTCTCTAAGCTGATTGGAGCCGCAGTGACCAGGTGGCTGGGACTGTTTATTAAAAACACAGCACTGTGCAAAATCGCAAGATGACGTATACGGTGTGACACCTGCCCGGTGCCGGAAGGTTAATTGATGGGGTTATCTTCGGAGAAGCTCTTGATCGAAGCCCCGGTAAACGGCGGCCGTAACTATAACGGTCCTAAGGTAGCGAAATTCCTTGTCGGGTAAGTTCCGACCTGCACGAATGGTGTAACCATGGCCACGCTGTCTCCACCCGAGACTCAGTGAAATTGAAATCGCAGTGAAGATGCTGTGTACCCGCGGCTAGACGGAAAGACCCCGTGAACCTTTACTACAGCTTGGCACTGAACATTGAACCTACATGTGTAGGATAGGTGGGAGACTTAGAAGCAGAGACGCTAGTTTTTGTGGAGTCGTCCTTGAAATACCACCCTTGTAGTTTTGATGTTCTAACGTTGGCCCCTGAATCGGGGTTACGGACAGTGCCTGGTGGGTAGTTTGACTGGGGCGGTCTCCTCCCAAAGAGTAACGGAGGAGCACGAAGGTTGGCTAAGTACGGTCGGACATCGTACGGTTAGTGTAATGGTAGAAGCCAGCTTAACTGCGAGACAGACACGTCGAGCAGGTACGAAAGTAGGTCATAGTGATCCGGTGGTTCTGAATGGAAGGGCCATCGCTCAACGGATAAAAGGTACTCCGGGGATAACAGGCTGATACCGCCCAAGAGTTCATATCGACGGCGGTGTTTGGCACCTCGATGTCGGCTCATCACATCCTGGGGCTGAAGTCGGTCCCAAGGGTATGGCTGTTCGCCATTTAAAGTGGTACGCGAGCTGGGTTTAGAACGTCGTGAGACAGTTCGGTCCCTATCTGCCGTGGGCGTTTGAGAATTGAGAGGGGTTGCTCCTAGTACGAGAGGACCGGAGTGAACGAACCGCTGGTGTTCGGGTTGTCATGCCAATGGCATTGCCCGGTAGCTACGTTCGGAACTGATAAGCGCTGAAAGCATCTAAGCGCGAAGCAGGCCTCGAGATGAGTTCTCACTAGACTTTTAAAGTCTCTGAAGGGCCGTTGAAGACTACAACGTTGATAGGCAAGATGTGGAAGTGGTGTGAGCCATTAAGCTAACTTGTACTAATTACCCGTGAGGCTTAACCATACAACGCCAAACGCGTTTTATGTGATAGTGAAACAAGCGAAGAAGTTAATAGACTAAAGTAGATACTAGAAGACTTTATTATCAGAAATTCCAAATTTTAGTTAGTGCGTAGCGATACGGACTGACACCCAAATTTGCTTGGTGACAATAGCGTTTTGGACCCACCTGACCCCATGCCGAACTCAGTAGTGAAACGAAACAGCGCCGATGATAGTGTAGCATTTGTTATGTGAAAGTAGGACATTACCAGGCTCCAAATACAAGAAAGCCCGATTCGAAAGAGTCGGGCTTTTTTACGTCTGGAATAAAGTAAAAAGAAGGTTCGAGCTGAAAGATATTAGGTTAAAGGAAGAGAATTGAACAGACCCAATCCCACGACATACTACTGCGCTGTCGCTGCAAAGTAGTATACTTACTCCAAATCCAAGTCAGTGTTAAGCCTAAAGCCCTTAGTTTTGAAGTATTACCATCAGCACTCTCTCTTTACTGATCTTAGTTATTCTCATTGCATCTTTAAACTAGTCCCTAAATTATCATCTTGTTGCAATTTCATTGTTGGTTTAATAACTGTCCTGTGTAAAACTATCTAGGATAATTTAGTAAATCAGGTGACATGAATGTCGAATATAAAAGCTTGGAAACTTCTCAGCCTGTTTTGTTTGTTTACAGCACTGATTGGTTGTCAATCTAAAGAAGAACAGCTACAACAAACAATTCAAGAGTCCATTAAAAAGGCCGATGTCGAGCTTACTCAGCTTGGTAAAGCACTTGATAATGGCAGTATACGCAATGCGACTATTCTTAAAGAATACAGTCGTATCCTTAAACAGCAACAACCTGAACTCAGTAAAGTTGTTGATGTTGTTAGCCTTGATGCCACACGCCAGGGAGCGCTTTATAGTGGTTTAACCCAGCGCCTTGATGACATTAAGGGTAATTACTTAATCCCTCCTTACGAAGATACGCTATACAATATTGATTTATTGCGAGAGGCAGTAAAGCCAACGTTATTTTCTGATGCCTTAACCGATCCTATTAATATGCTTGCGGATATGTCGAATGGCTCTTTGGCACGAGTTGGTGCTATAAGCCAAAAAGCTGAAGGCCAAGGGGTTGGTAACCAAATGGTAGGTAATCCTAACTATGGTAATTGGCAAACGAATAGTAGCGGTATTAGTTTTTGGCAATGGTACGGCATGTACCGTATTTTGGGTGATGTATTTGACCGAGTTGAATACGGAAGTTGGAGTAAACGCCGCAAGTATAGTTACTACAATGACTATGGTCGTACTCGTTACTCAAGCCCTAAACAAATAAAAACCCAAAGTGCATTAGAAACACGTACACGACAATCTTACCAACGCCAAGGCAAGCAGTTTACTAGTCCTTATGCGAGTAAAAAAACAGGTGCATCAGGTTTGAGTCGCAGCAGTTATACGCCGCCTAAAAGTCGCAGCAGTTACTCAAGAGCGAGTAGTTATAGCAATAATTCAGGATCGGTTCGTAATAGCAGTAGCAGAACCTCGCGCGGCGTAAGTCGTGGTAAGTAAAGAATAACGTTGGAGTTAGAATAATATGTATGAATTTAATGGAATAACTATGTGGTCTTTGCAAGCACTGTCAGTAGACTTTGCAATTATCATCTTACTGTTTGTGAGCCTAAAGTATATTAAAGGTTGGGTGTCTAATTTACATGCTAATGATGAAATTACCGAGCGAGATAACTTTGCATTCGGAATAAGCTTTGCCGCTGGCTTAGTTGCCCTTGCGATTGTATTAACGGGTGTAAGTAGTGGTGCTTTTGCTGCTACGTTACAAAAAGAAGCTCTGTTAATGCTTGGCTATGGTGCATTAGCAATTTTGCTTATAAAGCTGGGTCACTTTTTTCAAGATAAAGTGGCATTGCGTAAAGTAAGCTTACATAACGAAATAGTCAAAGGTAACGTTACTGCGTCAATTATTGATTTTGGCCATGTAGTTAGTGTTGCAGTGGTTATTCGCTCTGCACTATTGTGGGTTGCTACCGAAGGCTGGCATGGCATTCCTATTGTGATTGCCGCTTTTGTGATTGGTAGTGTGGTACTGCTTTTAGTAAGCCAATACCGAGTGCAGTTATTTAAACGCACCAATAAAAGCGGTGATTGCCTACAACAAGCCATTGTTGATGGTAATTTAGCAGTAGGTGTTCGCTATGCCGGCTTTTTAATTGGTAGTGCATTAGCCATTACTGCTGCAACAGGTATTGCTCCCTATGCTGCCGATAATATTAACGCGAGTTTACTTTACTGGGCGCTAAGTGCCGTTGTTTGTTTGGTTGCTTTCATTTTACTGCACTTACTGACGATTAAAATCATTCTTGCTGGATGTAATATTTCAGATGAAGTGAATCGCCAAAAGAATGTGGGTGTTGCCGCTATTTCCGCAGCTGTGTCATTTGCTGTCGGGATCACTATGGCCACACTACTGGGTGCATAATCACGTGTCATCAACTCAAGCTTCCCCAAGTAAATTTAATTTACTTGGGCATGATATTTTACTGATCACTGTTATGGCCGTACTCGCAGGATGCGGCCTTATTTATGAATACTTACTTTCTCATTATGCTGGCCGAGTACTAGGCTCAGTTGAGAGTGCAATTTACGCCATGATAGGCACTATGATTGTAGCTATGGGGATGGGTGCATTTTTAGCGCGTTGGTTTAAAGATGCCTTTACCGCATTTGCCTGGCTAGAAAGCATTATTGCGCTCATAGGTATGGGGTGTATATTAGCCATTGCCAGTATCATTGCTGTTAGTTATTCACTCCCTCATCTATTCTCAAGTATTTTTAATATTCCCCCTGACGTTATTCTTAATGGTTACGTGTTTCAAAAGCTGCAAGAGTGGTCTCGCTTTTTACCTTATGTATTTGGCTTAATATTAGGGCTATTTATTGGTATGGAAATACCGCTTATTGCGCGTATTCGCCAGCATGTTTATGGACGTTTTTTAGAAAATAACGCCGGCACTATATATGGAGCTGACTATATTGGCGCTGGTATTGGCGCGGCAATTTGGGTGAGTATTATGCTCGCGATGCCAATAATGCAAGCCGCCGCTTGGACAGCGCTATTTAATATTATTGCCGGCCTTGCCTTTTTATGGCGTTACCATAGCTATGTACGCTTTGCTAAGTTGCTATTGGTTTGCCATATATTACTGCTGGTGCTATTCGCTTTTATTTTGCAGTTTGGTAGTAGCTGGATGGATAACCTAAGTAACGTACTATACAAAGATAAAGTTATTTATTCCCAAGCAACGAAATACCAGCATGTGGTGTTAACCGAACGCTTAAGTAAAAATCAGCCACAGCCTATCACCGACCTATACTTAAATGGTCGTTTGCAGTTCTCAAGTATTGATGAGCAAATATATCACTCAATGCTTGTTTATCCTGCAATGCTCGCATCTAATCGTCATGACCGTATTTTGATTATTGGTGGCGGTGACGGATTGGCCATGCGTGATGTATTAAAGTGGCCGGTTGAGGAAGTAACTTTAATTGATTTAGATGGACAGCTACTCAATTTATTTGGTCATAAAGATAACAAATACACACCGCCTGATGATATTAGACAGCGATTAGTGGCACTCAATAATGAATCGATGCATGACCCCCGAGCAAATATTATTGTGGGTGATGCATTTTTAGAAGTTGAGAGGCTACTGGATCAGTCAAAGCAGTTCGATACTATCCTAATTGACCTGCCAGACCCTAATCATCCCGATCTGAATAAGATGTATAGCGACTATTTTTATAACCATGTGCGCCAATTATTGGCACCTGATGGTGCTATGGCGGTACAGTCAACCTCGCCTTATCATGCGAAAAAGGCATTTTTAAGTATTGCTAAAACGGTGAAAGCCGCAGGTTTTAATTATGTAGAGCAATATCAGCAAAACATCCCTTCGTTTGGTCAGTGGGGGTGGACTATTGCTACTAAAATGGGTCAATCACCAAGTGCACGTATTAGCAATATAACGGATATGCCAGTGCCATCTCGGTGGATTAGTAAAAAATATTTATTAGCCAGTTTTGCATTTCCTAATAACTATTTTGAACAAGTTAACGATATTGAAGTCAATAGGTTAGGCTCTGGTCGCTTATATGATTATTACCGAGCTGCTTGGCAAATAGAAAGTGAATTGTATAAAAACTAATAAAACATGGTTGACATAATATGTCGACCATGCGAATCTTAACTCAGACATAATATGTCAAACGACAAAAAGGCAGAGACATGGAATTAAATGAACTTTCAATAAAATTAGCGTCTTTTGAAACTGAGGGGGCTAACTTTGAGTCTTTCTTGATTGCCAATCCAGGTGAGCAAGATGTTTTACAAGTCATTGTTGATGGAAACGATGAGCTTCCAATTTTTGTTACCCAAACACAAGAGCAATTATTATGTATTAGCTACTTGTTTGGTGAAGACGAAGTAAAAAGCGAGTTACGCGACGAGTTAAACGAAACACTACTGCGTTTAAACGTGCCAATTCCGCTAAGTGCATTTGCTAAAATTGATAATAAATACGCGATTTTTGGTGCACTTTCGGTAAATTCATCATTAGATGACGTTACCCACGAACTAGTGACATTAGCTGATAACGCAATTGATGCACTAGAAGCCGTGACATTGTATTTAAACGATTAGGATACCCGCCTAGGTAAGTACTGATAGCAAATAGTATATGGCTCTCACTTTACCTAATAGGATATAAACAAGTTTTTGGAGTTAAGATTATGAGTATTTTAAAAAAATTATTTACAGCGGTACGTGGCGGCGCGCGTGAAGCGGGCGAAGCAATTGTTGATGCGAATGGTATTCGTATTTTTGAACAAGAAATTGCCGATGCACAAAATGCACTGAATCGTGCTAAAAAAAGCCTGACAGAAGTAATGGCTAAAGAGATGCAAACCAAACGTAAAATTAGCGCAGTAGATGCATCAATTGCTGAGCACGAAGCGTATGCAGGTCAAGCCCTTGAAAAAGGGAATGAAGCATTAGCATTAGAAATTGCAGAAAAAATTGGTGATTTTGAAGCTGAGAAAGCCGAACACGAGCAAGTGTTAGCGGGCTTTACTAATCACATAGTGACGTTGAAGCAGCAAGTTAAAGATGCTGAAAAATCAATTAAAGAAAACCAGCGTCAGCTTACTATGGTTAAAACCACAGAAAGCGTTCAACAAGCGACAATGGCTGTAAATAGCACGCTTAATACTAATAGCTCGTCGATGACGTCGGCGCGTCAATCGCTTGAGCGTATTAAGCAACGCCAACAAGACCGTACTGATCAATTAGGTGCTGCAAAGTCTCTAGAAGCAGATGTTAATGGCGATGATTTAAAAGCTAAAATGGCTGAAGCAGGTATTGGTGATACCAATCCAAAAAGTGCTGATATTCTAGCGCGCATTAAAGCGAAGCAAAATAGCTAACATTTAGAACCATATTAAAAAGGTAACCGAGTTTTGCTCCGTTACCTTTTTTGCTTACAGAGGCACCTTATATGTTTAATTTTTTCAAATCTAAAAAAAAGCCAGAACGTCAGCTTAATCACGCGAGTGACCTTAAAAAAGGTGACATGTTTACAGTGATTGACTCGTTTGCTTATCCTGCATGGCTCAAAGGCCAAACACTTCGCGTTATTGATGTGCAAACGTATCAGTACCAACATAGTAGTGATACTGAATTCGTACTTGAAACTAACACAGGCCAAGTGGTGTTTTTACAAATAGAACAAAACGATGGTGAGCAGTGGGCTAATTTCTCAATAAAGATTCAGCGTGATGATGTTGATGAAGTATTTGGTTTGGATGAGTTTTCACGTATTTTTGATGAAGAATCGTTAACGCATATTACAGTTAAAAATACGCCTGAGCGCTTTATGCAGTTTTTAGCTGGAAGTTATCAACAAAGCGAATCACCTTATGTATGTTATTTTCATAATAAAGATTTTCGTGGCCAAGCGCTACCTCGCTATGAGCAAGACGGTGGTGAACCCTGTGAAATGATTTGTTTAGCGTCACCCGATGAAGGGCATAGCGTTAATATCGAAATTTGGGAGGGAGGTGAAACAGAAGTATCACTGACATTAACTCGCCCAATTAGCGATATTGTTGACTTGTTTCCTGGAGATGCCCAGTGAGTGATGCTAAAGACAAGTGGTTGCGCCAAGAGCAAGCTGTGCGCGCCACGCAAATGGCCTTTGATTTGAGTAGTGAGGTACAAAAGTCGATAAAAAAACAAGCTATCGACCAAGAACTTACTCCCTCAGATATGATCCGCAAAATTTTAGGCCTTGATGTAAAGTCTAAAAAAACACGGCAGCGTTTATCGTTTAATTTAAATGATGATGAAATAGCGCAATTGGCTAGTCGGTTTGAAGTTGCAGTAGATGATAAAAGAGCGGTAAAGCAACAGGTAGCAGATCTACTCATTGAGCATACAAAAAAGACTAAGTAACCCTTTTGCCTTCTTTATATAAAATACTTACACTGAGGTTATTATTTCTAAAGAAGTGCAGCTGTGAATATTATATTGATTGCCTACTTACTTATGTTTGCGTTATTTGGCACAGCGGCAAGCTACTTTGTGCGTTTTATATATGCTTATTGGGTACAAAAGAACATGCCTTTGGAATACATTTTTAAGGCTGGTGTATGTATTTTCATGGTAGTGGTTATTTCGGTGTTAATACCACTATTAAATTAACACCGAAACGAACTGCTACTGGTAATTAACGGTTTTACATTGGTTATCAATACATAAAGAGTGAACTTCTAGCACTGGTGAACAGTCATCGAACTCAAGCGCAGTGTTATTTTTTTGTTCTTGCTGAGTGATTTTTTGTGCTAATTGCTCGGCATGCTTTTGAGAATTATTTAATGTTGAATACACAACATACTTACTCGGTCCCCCACAGACACGCGAGCCAACACCTAACACCTTACATTGATAACTGGCTGTGCAGCTTTTATTACTTGTAAGCTCATTAAGCTGAGTATTTAAAACAGATTCACTCGCGTTTTGAGCTGTGCTTGGTGTTAGTGCGCTACTGCAACCGCTAAGTAGTATAGTCATGACAACACTGGCAGCTGATAGTTTAATTACGGATGACAAACAACTCATAATCTAATCCTTAAAATACACTTACCGCAGAGCCTTCAAGTTTAACACATTTATTTTCAACGCACTGGGTACTAGGCGCAGTTAAATGTTGGCAAATACTCATCATGCCTTTTTGCGCATTATAAGTACTTTCCAATTGAGTAATTGTATCGCTTAGGGCTGAAACCTGTTTTTGGGGGGCGCTTTGTGTCGAGTACACAATATAATCGCTCGGCCCACCGCAGGCACGGCTACCAACAGCATTCACTTTACACTGTGAACTCGTTGAACATTGCTTATCTGCTATGAGGCTGTTTAGCTTATCTTTTGCTGTTTTAATATCATTAAGCGACACTTCTTTTGCTGCATCAGCTGGTAATGGCTGTGCTATTTTATTTTGCTTATTCGCTTGTGGTAATTTTTGTTGCGGTATCGGCGTAGACGTATTTTCTACCGCATTGGTTTTAGTTTGCTCAGTTTTATTTGAGGTTGTTTCTAAGCACGCCGTTAAGCAAAGCGGTAGCAGTAGAGCGAGTAATGGAGTACGCATAATCGTTCCTGATAGTGATGAATTATTCATCACTATCATACACTGTGCATTCATTACAGCAATAAAAACTCTACTATCAACATATTAAAGAGGTGATAAGGAGAGTTTTTAAGTTAACCCGCCTTGCGTTAATTTAGCTGGATTGAGTAATGCCTCTAATTCTGATCGCGATAAGTCGGTTTCTTGCTCAGCGATATCAATAATTGGCTGTGCTTGCTGATAAGCTTGCTTAGCAATTTTTGCTGCTTTTTCGTAGCCAATAACAGGGTTAAGCGCAGTCACTAAAATCGGGTTTTTAGTTAATGCTTTATCAATCTGATTTTGATTAACTTTAAAGCTAGCAATGGCTTTATCTGCCAACGCTTGCGCGCTATTAGCGAGTATCTCGGCACTTTGCAAAATATTGTAAGCGATTACCGGCAGCATTACGTTAAGCTCAAAGTTGCCAGCTTGGCCTGCAACCGTAATGGTTGCGTCGTTACCAATGACTTGGGCGCTAACCATTGCAGCGGCTTCTGGGATCACCGGATTCACTTTACCCGGCATAATTGATGAGCCAGGCTGTAATGCTTCAAGTTCAATTTCTGAAAGTCCCGCAAGTGGGCCTGAGTTCATCCAACGTAAATCGTTGGCTATTTTCATTTGTGCAACTGCATAGACTTTTAGCTGTCCTGATAAAGCGACAATCGCATCTTGTGATCCAATATTATAAAAAAAGTTATCGCTAGGGGTAAATTGAATCCCTACCTTTTCAGTTAGCTGTGTGGCAAATAGAGCGGCAAATTGTGGGTCGGCATTAATACCTGTACCTACTGCTGTGCCACCTTGCGCTAGCTCACAGACACGTATTAGTGCATGCTCAATACCGCTAGCTGCATGCTTTACCTGCGATTGCCATGCGCTGAGTGTTTGCTCAAAAGTTATTGGCATTGCATCCATTAAATGAGTGCGCCCAGTTTTAACTATGTGGCCGATGTCTGCTTTTTTTTGCTCTAAGGCGTCTGCTAAATTTGCTAGTGCTGGCAGTAATTTTTTATCAACGCTGATCGCACTACTCAAAGCAATCGCAGTGGGAATAACGTCATTAGAGCTTTGCCCCATATTCACATCGTCATTTGGGTGAATATCTTGGTTAGCATGTTTTGAGGCTAAGCTCGCAATGACCTCATTAGCATTCATATTTGAGCTAGTACCTGAGCCAGTTTGAAAAATATCAACGGGGAAATGCTCATAATGCTTACCATCAATAATTTCTTGGCAGGCATGGTCGATCGCATTTGCTTTCGTTTTATCTAAATGACCTAGTTTGAAATTGGCTATTGCAGCAGCTTGCTTGATATACGCTAAGGCAATAATAAATTGTTGCGGCATTGTGAGGCTGCTGATCGTAAAGTTATTAATGGCGCGTTGGGTCTGTGCTTTATAAAGTGCGTCAGCGGGCACGTTGAGTGTGCCCATGCTATCTGATTCTGTTCTAAAGTTACTCATTAGTACTCCTATAAAAGAGAATATATGACATTTAACTACGCTATATAAAAAGATATGGTGCTGTTATTACTATTTACAACGGTATAGCTAAAAAGTAGAGGGCGTCAAGGCAAGTTAACAAGTGGGATTAAAACTAAAAAGTCGACTTAAACTGATTTTAAGTCGACTTAAATGATGTATTTATATAAACAGCCGGTTACAAGGCTAAACAGAATTTTAATTGTAGCCAAGAATAAATATTTGGTCTGTTTCATGTTTGTTTTGTGCCTTTTGAGTATTTTTTACATGAGAAAGTAAGTCGATAACCGTTGCTCTACAATCTGTTTCATAACTCGTTTTATCTAGGCTTTTGTCTGTAACTGCCATTGCAGCATCTACTGCGGTATAAGGTGAAATATACATAATGTTATCCTTTTGTAGTTTAGTACTCATTAAGTGAGTAATTTAATAAAAGCATATAGCGTACCAGCTCGGTAAAGATAATTTAACGTATTGAAATTGATGTTATTTTATTATTTTGGTCAATTTACTCACGACAGAATAGCTGAAATTTGTTTTACTATTGTGCATTCATTTGCAATTTAGGTGCATCAGTATGACCAAACCGTTTTCACAAGCCTGCGAAAATAATAAAAATCATATACTTAAGGCTTTGCAGCCTGCATTGCAAAATGCAGCATCAGTACTTGAGATAGGCTCGGGGACGGGTCAGCATAGTGTTTTCTTTGCCAAAAAATTGCCACATTTACAATGGTATACCAGTGATCGAGAGGTTAATCATCAAGGAATAAAGTTATGGCATGATGAGGTGCAACTGGCAAACTTGCATCCGCCTTTATTACTTGATCTAAACTATTCTTGGCCAGTAAATAAAGTGGATGCGGTATATACTGCTAATACTTTTCACATAGTGAGCTGGGAGTTAATTACGCGTTTTTTTGCTGGAGTAAATCAGCACTTAAACCAGCAAGGGGTGGTGTGTGTATATGGCCCTTTCAAATATAAAGGGGAGTTTACCAGCCCCAGTAATGATGAATTTAATAGTTTATTGCAAAGTCGCGATCCGCTTAGTGGTATTCGTGATTTCGAAGCGGTTGAGCAGCTCGCAGTCCAATATGGGCTTAAGTTACTCAGCGATACTGCGATGCCTGCAAATAATCAGTTACTCATTTTTAAACGGCAATAAAGTGCTACATTGTTGTTTGTAAACTTCGATATGTTGGCATTCGCGTTCTAAGTAATCTGCAATGGCATTATTAAAATCGGGGTGAACAATGTGATGGGCAGAGTAAGTGATTACCGGTTGAAAACCACGAGCGATTTTATGCTCTCCTTGTGCCCCAGCATTAAAGCACTGAATGTTATGCTTAATAGCATAATCAATCCCTTGGTAATAACACAGCTCAAAGTGAAGCGAATCTATCTCTTCACTAGCACCCCAATAGCGGCCGTAAAGGGTATTATCATCAATTAAGCTTAAGGTGGCGGCAATTACTTGCTGGTCTCTTTTGGCTAGCATAATGAGCAATTTGTCAGCCATTAAAGCGTGTAACAAGCTAAAAAAATCACTGTTTAAGTAGCCTAAATGACCCGATCGTTTTAAATAAGTGCGTTGATAAAACTCACAAAAAAGCTGCATTGTAGCGGTAGTGATTTTCTCGCCTTTGAGCCATTCAATACTGATATTTTGCTCTGTGATTTTAGCGCGCTCTTTTTTAACGGCTTTACGCTTTCGGGCATTAAAGGTTTTTAAAAAATCGTCAAAATCTTTAAAGTTATTATTAAACCATTGAAACTGCACGCCGATTCTTCGCATAGCACCGATATCATAAAGGTGGGTGGCTTGTGCTTTGTCGCAAAAGTTTACATGCCAGCCTGACCATGCCTGTTCTGCGCAGTGGCTATTAAGTTGCTCTGTTATGTACTTATACACGAGCTTTGGATTGCTATGCATAATACGTATTCTTTGTCCCTCAATCGGGCTAAAGGGAATACCACATAGCCATTTAGGGTAATAATCTAAGCCATTTTTTTCATAAGCTTCAGCCCATGCCCAGTCAAATACATATTCACCGTAGGAGTGCGCTTTTAAGTAGCCAGGGGCAAGCGCAATGAGTTTATCGCCTTCATAAACGGCTAAGTGATGAGGCTGCCAACCTGTTTTAGCACTTACACATTGGCTTTGCTCAAGTGCGTATAAAAAAGCATGTTGGGTGAATGGGTCATTACCAAAAAATTGATGCCACTGTGTAGCATCAATTTGATTAATACTATTAAACCAACTGTGAGAAAAGTGGCTCATAATGCTTTGCCTACTACTGTTGTCTGTGTGTTACTTGTTAATTTTGATAATAATTCGACAGCCATATTCGGTTTTCTATTTTGGATAAAACCTTATGGTTCATCCTGCTCGATATATTGAGATAAGCATTGTGTGAGCTTATCGAGTTCGAGAGGTTTTGCAAGATGTTCGTTAAAACCAATTGCTAAGGCATTGGCTTTATCTTCAGGCATTACATCAGCGGTTAAGGCGATCACAGGTAATTGTTCAGCACTTTTAGTTTTCCGTATCAATGCGGTGGCCTGGTAACCGTCCATAACTGGCATTTGGCAATCCATTAACACTAAATCGAAGTCATTTATTTTAACTTGTTCTACTGCCAACTCTCCATTTTCAACCAATGTTGGGGTGATCCCCAAAGAGCTAAGCATTGCTTTTATCACTAATTGATTGACGCTGTTATCTTCTGCAACCAGTATTTTTAGTTTGCTTAAATCAACATGCTGTTGCGAGTGCTTCGCCGTTACTTGTTGTACAGCACAGGTATTTAACTCGACAGACAGAGTAAAAGTGGAGCCTTTACCTGGCTCACTTTGTACTTTGATATCTCCAGACATTAATAAGCTAAGTTCTTTTGCGATTGCCAAACCAAGCCCTGTACCACCAAACTTACGTGATGTTGAGCTATCAGCTTGGGTGAATGCATCAAATAATTTACTTTGCTCTGAAGCGGCAATACCGATACCCGAGTCCCTAATAGCCAAGGTAATTTGATGACGTTTATCGGCGATCTCCTTGCTGTATGCGCTAATACTTACTTCACCTTCGTAAGTAAACTTAATAGCGTTACTACACAGGTTTAATAAAATTTGCTCAATTCGCATAACATCACCTTCAAACCAAATGTCGGTTGGTAATTGGTTATCAACTTTCCAGTTAATACCTTTTTGTTCAGCGCTTTGCTCGAACATGCTACTGATCCGAGCAAGAAGAGCATTCAAATCAAAAGGAGCAACTTCTAAGGTTAGTTTTTGTGATTCAATTTTAGAGATATCGAGTACATCATTGATTAAACTTAATAATGAGTTAGATGCTAAATTAATTTTATTTAAATAATCAGAAAGAGTTTCAGGACTATCTTCATTTTTAGCTAAGGTTGAAAAGCCGATCACAGCGTTAAGCGGGGTGCGAATTTCATGGCTCATATTTGCTAAAAACCGGCTTTTAGCTTGATTTGCCAAATCAGAATGCTGTTTAGCCTTAACGAGAGAGCGAGTACGCTCTGCTACCAAACGTGAAAGTGCAAGGTGTTGATGATTAAACAACAGTAATATAAGTAAAATGAGTGAGCTTACAATGACCTGTAAAATAAGTAAAAAGAGTGTCATATTATTAGTTTGATGCGGTAAGAATTCATCTTTAATCGCTAAATCTACTAGCCATGTTTGTCCTGCAAAATTAATTTCGATAGTTGTAAGTTTATTGCTTTTAGTTGGTTTGTTTTCGACGTTTGAATAAAACGGATTAATAGCATTGGCTTCATAAATAGCGATATTAAACATTTTATTTTGTGCTTTGGTAAGCGATTGAGCAAGTATGTTTTTCACTAAAAATACGCCTGTTGCGTAGCCTTTAATTGATGCAATCTCATTATTTTGTTGATACACAGGAGAAAATAATAAATACGCGGGTTCAGGTCGCTGTGTTTGAACTAATTGAATTATTTTAGTACCGACAGGGCGATTTTTGATACGTGGATCGAGTAAAGTCTCACGACGATCTTTACGAGAGTTGAGATTAAAACCTATGGCGGATTGGTTTTCTGACAAAGGAGCAATATAAGTGATAATCACCAATGGATCGTTGTTTGATAATGGGGCGCCTTTAATGCTCGGAGCAAAGTTGTGTGTATTATAAATTTCATCAAGCTGTTTGTTAAAGTCACTGACCTGAGCCTGGTTAATTTTGCGGTTCCATGAAAATGCTTTAATAAATGAATGCTCAGCCAATAGTTGAGCACTGTAAATATCAAACTCTTGCTTGCTTAAAGTCGGTGTTGATTGTATTTGGCTTGCAAGGCTTTGTACGGTTATTTGACTGAGGTTTAAATTGCTCAGTAAACTGTTTTCAATGATAGATGTTTCGCGTTTGGCAATTTGTATCGCATTTGAATAACTCTCTTGATTATATAGCTTTGTGGTAAAAGCTACAGAGATGAATAATACCGAGCAAACTGCGATGGTAGGTAGTGGGGTGAAGTAATGTCGTTTAAATTTAGGTTGTAATAACGCCAATATAAAAGGAGTTGCGATCAGCACACCAAGAGAATCACCAAGCCACCAAAAAGTAACATTTCTCCAATGATTATCAATACTGTAAGCAGGGTTAAACTGACTTAAAGCATAGACGCCAATATTGGCCGATATTAGGCTAACGACAATACCAACGATAAAAATAAAATAAATTATTGATTGGCGCTTCTTTAAGAACAGCGGATGACCTAGCCAGTATTTTAAAAAAGCTGCGCCAATCATCCCTTGTAGTACAGCACCAAAGCCGATTAGTAACACCTGTTCTAATGTATTGCCAATTAAAACTTGATCAGTAATAACGTTATCACCGGTACTTAAATTAAAGGCGACAGAGGCAATAAATAATGCTGGAATAAAACGCCACCACCAGATAAAACAGCCAACTAGGGCAATACCTGCAGGGAGCCAGATAGGGATTACTTGTGATTGAAAGGCAAAATTAGTTAATAACTTACCAGTTGCAAAATAAGCAACCGCAAACAATATGTAAAAAGCAAAAGAACTGGATGTTGAACGAAAAATCTTCACATGCATCCTTGTTTAATATTATTTTTATAGTTGAATCTCAGTATAGCGAATCAGTACTAAATAGTATTATTTTTTAAAGTGGTAACTGTTTTTTACTAAATGACTGCTTTAATACAACGGTTGATTCTATGTTGGCGATACAGCTTAAGCTTCCCAGTTGGTGCTTTACAAACTGCTCATAACTTTCTAAATCCTGAGAGATAATTTTTAATAAATAGTCGTGGCTGCCTGAGATCACTGAGCACTCAAGTACATGCGGTAGTTTTTCTACATGTTGTTCAAACTGTTGTGCAGCACTCACTGAGTTTTGACACAGTCGCACGAAAGCATAAACCAGTACATTAAGATTGAGTGACTTAGGGTTAATAGCTGCGTGATAACCAATAATAACCTGTTCTTGCTCAAGTTTTTTAATGCGCCTTAGAGTAGGAGTATCCGAGAGATTAATGGTATTGGCTAATTCTGATACCGACATTCGGGCTTGCGATTGCAAGGCAACGAGTAGCTGCTGATCTTTATTATCTAACATGGCTATAGAATCTTATTAATTATATGTCTAGTAATAGTGATTATTGCTAACAATAACTGCTTTTACTATTTTTTTTAGCGTTTTAACCTCTGGGATCTTTGCTAGCATTAAAAATAATAATAACAGGATAAAGTTATGAGTTCTTACACCGCTAAATTTGATAATTGGATTAGGTCTGAGTTTGTTGCTCTAAACTCTCAGTTAGAAGAGTTGTATTGGCAACAAGATGATAAAGCAAATGTTGAAGGGGTTGGGGATAACTTAAAGCAGACCTTGAAAGAGCAAGGTAATGCGTTGATCAGCGATTTATTAGCCGAAGGTAATACCGACGAAGGATTTGATAGCGCATTTGATTTACTTGGTAATGTCGGTTTGTTTATGGCGGCTTGTCGTAGACATGAAATTACAGAGCCAAGCAGAGAGAATAGTTCACCGCTGATAGAAGCATCGGCGCTTGCTATGCATATTGGTGCTTCTATTGGAGTAACTCCTCGTTTTGCCACCGCACATTTAACCACTCATAATAAAGCCATTAATGGCACCTATAAACGGTTTACAAATCTTGATGATGAAGCTCTGTTTTTAGATTACAACACCCAAGGTATTTTAGCGTATAAGCGCGCGAGTGATGCTTTACTAAAAATACTGCCATTAGGTATTTCACACCCAGTCACGGCTGAACTACTTGAGGTGGTTAAAACGGCACTTATTGATGTAATAGCGTCGAATAATGCCTTGTATACTCAACTTAATACCGAGCGTTTTTTTAATTGTGTACGCCCATACTACAAGCCTTACCGGGTAGGTAAAGAGGTTTACCGTGGTGCAAATGCGGGAGATTTTGCCGGCATTAATGTTATTGATATGCTGTTAGGGCTTTGCAGTGCCAATGAGCCGAGTTACTCACAAATGCTGGTGGATAAATTTTTATATATGATGCCAGAGGACCAACAAATATTGCGAGAAGCCATGCGTATGCAAAGCTTTATGGATGACTTCTTAAAAGCCGAGCAATATAAACACACAGAGTGGTTTCAAAAGCACGGCAAACTATTTATACAAGTGTGTAAATTACATGGTGACACCGCTATCGGTCATCATAATCAGTTGGTTGAGAAGTTTATTGCCCAACCGTCACTGCAAATGCAACAACAGCATATAAGCAAAGTAACTGCCAGTGGACCACCTTTACCGGTACTGCTAGATTCCTTAGCTAAATTAAGGGATAGACGTGCAGCAGCTAAGCGAGACGATATTAATACGCGTTTTGATGACTTAAATACGCTAAAACAGTGGATTAACTAATATGGCTAAAAATGATTTTTGTATGCCAAGGGGCTGCTATTTATTAAGCCACTCTGTTGGTCGTCCTCTAAAAAGTACTTTAGAAAATGCTACTGAGCAGTTTTTTACTCCTTGGCAGGAAAGTGCTAAAGAGCCATGGCAGCAATGGCTACCAGCTATAGAAAATTTTACGGGTGCATTAGGGCGGCTATTTAATGCGCCAAGTGAGCAGTTTTGTCCTCAGGTTAACTTATCTAGTGGTTTAACTAAATTGCTTATGTCGCACCCCGTATTTAATAAACCACAGTGCACGGTATTAATGGCGCAGGCCGACTTTCCAAGTATGGGGTTTGTAATGCAAAAAGCACTCCCTGCATGTGCAACAATACGTTTCATCCCCGAGCATGAAGATCTAAGTGATAGGCAGGTATGGCAGCGATATTTAACCCCAGAGATTGATGGTGTGTTTGTTAGTCATGTTTATTCTAATACGGGTGTACAAGCTCCTTTAAACGATATTGTGGCGCTTAGTAAAGTCACGAATACACTCTCAATAATTGATGTGGCGCAATCGGCAGGGGTTATCCCTGTCGATCTAACGGCGTTAAATGCCGATTTTATGATTGGCTCAAGTGTGAAGTGGTTATGCGGGGGGCCAGGTGCGGCCTATTTATGGGTAAATCCAAAGCAAATAACGCAATGTGAACCAAAAGATGTTGGTTGGTTTTCACATCAAAATCCATTCGAGTTTGATATTACGCATTTTCAATATAACGCTAAAACACTTAGGTTTTGGGGCGGTACGCCTTCTATACTCCCTTATGTTATTGCCGCTGATAGCATTGCATATATTGCCCAGTTTGGTGTGGATAAAGTGAGAGCGCATAATTTAGCGTTGTTAACGTTACTTCAGCAGCAGCTGACGGCTTTTTTAGTATCGCCAAACGATAAAGATCAGTGCAGTGGTACCGCTATTTTAGATTTTGCAGAGCATCAACAAACCGTATTAGCGGCATTGGAGGCAGCAAACATAAGTGTGGATGTGCGCAAACTCGGTATTCGTATTTCACCGCACATATACAATACAGCGTCAGAGATACAAGTGTTTATTGCTACGGTGAAAAAGGTAATTAAGGCTGCTGATTAAGCTGTTGTTTTTTTTGAGTGAGTGCCGCTATTTGTTGTTGTGCTTGTTTTATTTGCGGTTCAAATCTTTGTTTAAGTACCGCAGTTTCTGTAGCAATTGCATCTGCAATCGAATTAGCGCCTAAACGATTTGCTTTATCTTGGGTCATGTAACCGACTTGCTGTTTTTTTTGTGCGTATTCTTGTTGGTATTGCTTTATTTTAAGCTCAAGCTGCACAATATCGCGCTCTATTTGTTGCACCTCAAGGTAGTCATCAACTGAGGTATCGATAACTAGGGCATTTTCAGATTGCAATGCATTGGTTTGCATAATGTTGACGTTTTTAAGCGTGATCACTTTAGCGTCTTTAGCGCATGGAGTTTGACTGAAAGTCGGCACCCCTTTAATGGTGCATTTAAAAACCGTCACTTCATTTGCCATGCTGACAGTGCAGGCACCAAAAAAACACAGAAGTAATATTAGCTTTGCCATGGTTAAACCTAAGCTGGTTTAAAGTACCATTTATAATGCACTAAGTTGTAACACCATACAATTTGTTTAATTTAATAGCCTAAGTCAAGTATGCCTTCCAAAACGAACAATTCCATAGGTTGTTAAAATTCAGGCACAAAAAAACCACAATTAAGTGGCTTATATTCAGTAATGGTGGAGAGGGAGGGATAGACTTGCTTACATCCATGTAATCAATCGCTACGCGACGCTTGCAGCGGCCGAAACTGTTCCAGACATTTTATCGAACCCTGTCGAGGGTTCTCACCCTCCCAGTTTTTAACGGGGTTAAAATTCAGGCACAAAAAAACCACAATTAAGTGGTTTATATTCAGTAATGGTGGAGAGGGAGGGATTCGAACCCTCGATAGAGCTACAAACTCTATACTCCCTTAGCAGGGGAGCTCCTTCGGCCACTCGGACACCTCTCCGACGCATTATTCTGCGTATTATTAATCGGGATAAAACCAATTAATAAAAATAAGTGGTGGAGAGATAGGGATTTGAACCCTAGAGGGGCTATAAACCCCTGCCGGTTTTCAAGACCGGTGCATTCGACCACTCTGCCATCTCTCCACGTCGTGATGCAGGATAATACTTAGGAGAGTAGTCTGTGTAAATAGCAAAAAGATCGTTTGCTTAAAAAGTGAGCGTAAATGCGGTTTTTTTTATAAATAATGAAGATTTAAGGTGATTTTTAGCTATGAGGTGGCTGGCAGCAAACAGGAGGAGCTAAAGAAGAGTCTTCATTAGAGGTTGGGTGTTTGCTGCAACAATACAAAATCATGGTTGGGTGATTATTTGTATTGAATTGCACCGCCAAGTGCTAATTTTTTTCCGTAACGGTTAAGTTTAGCTAGCATTTTTGCTTTGCGATTAGTTGGCTTAACGGCAACGTGAGTTGTGGCTGTTTGGTTAAGTGTATTAATTGGGTTCATTTTATTCGCTCCATGGTTGTGTCTGTTGAAAACATGTGCA
The DNA here is from genome assembly GCF_048401115.1 of Pseudoalteromonas sp. US3C1013. Lineage (GTDB taxonomy): Bacteria > Pseudomonadota > Gammaproteobacteria > Enterobacterales > Alteromonadaceae > Pseudoalteromonas > Pseudoalteromonas undina. The sequence goes on from NZ_CP183075.1 coordinate 3,251,029, forward strand.
TTTTGCACGCAGGGTGGTTAAAAATAAAGCGATAAAAATTACTGGTGAAGTATTAGTTTTTTTAATCCGAAATCGTTTTATTAATTTGTCGTTCAACTACTGGTTTATTATTTTTTGTATAATTATTCATCTGGGCTCATTGCTATGTCACTTTTATATGGGGTCTTTTCGGTTTTTTTGAGTTTAAACTGTTTATAAAAAGAGTTTTTTGAATATTTATTCAGATTAAATTATTTTGTATTGGTTGGGCTTAACTTTGCTTTGTTCAAAGATTTAACATGTTATTTATAGGTGGTTAATTATTTATCAGATAAGAGCAGTAAATAAACGATAAAAATAGTGTTGCGAGGTTTTTAAATTATAAAAAAAGTGCCTAGGTTACTAGGCACTTTGGAGTTAGTTGCGTTTTAAAACGCTTCTAACTGGGGAACGTACCATCTCATGAATATAAATCTAAAAAGATGGGTTTAATTATGTTTGCAATTTGGGCTTACAATCATCAGCTTGGGTGGCATTTTAACTATTCTAGAGCGAAGCGAAGATTATACTTTGGTTTGTATTTTACTATGAAGCCACAAAACAATGCTGCACAGCAAGAGTAGATCCGCTCAACAGTCTATTATTTGAGTTAAATGGTTTTAAATCGGGCATAAAAGGCAAAATGCGGCATAGCTTAAAAGCAAATGCCGCAAAGGGAGATTAATGCGGGGTATTATTCTATTAGTGCTGTTTAATAGTAAATAGCTCATAGCCTTTTAATGCAGGAACTTGAGCGGTTAGTTGCGTTTCTTGTTGTGCTATTTCAACAAAATCATCACATAATGAATTTGCACGCTTTTCAAGTGTTTTGGCATGCAGCTCTACTTTTTCTTCTATTTGTGCGCCCATATTTTCCATGCGCTCTTCAAATGCTTGCATGTCACCGCCTGAACTCATTAACTCAGAGCCCAATGCCACTAAAATGCTGCCCATTGATTCCATTACTGCTGATTCAACTGCTGTTTCTATTTGCTTTTCAAACTGCTGTTCAAAGTTTTCACCAAATTGAGTAAAGCTTTGTTGACCCATTACAAAAGTACCTTGCTGATAAAAGGTGCTTTCAACCTCTTGATGAATATCGTCCATTAAGGCTGAAATATTATCGAGGCCGTTAATATTAAACGCATTTGCAACTTCTTCTAATGCTACACCTGCAATTTTAACCCCTTCAAGGGCAATATTGGCCACTTCAGGTAATTGCACGCGTAAATTGTCTGTGTAGTCGGTCATTGCTTGGCGCTGTGCACTATTTAATGCTACTTGCTCGCCATTGATAGACAGCTCACCTTCAGCGGTAAATAGCATGTGCTGATTATTGGCTTTAAAAATTTCTAATTCATTAGGTTTGATGCGCACATCGTTCTTAAATTCAACGTTACATTCATCGTTACTAAATGAAATTGAAGAGTCGCTAGTATTGTGAGCCATTGCTACTGGAGCGCACATTATCGCGCTAATTAATAATAATTTTTTCATGTTTATTCTCTGCTTTTTGCTGATGATAATTAACTTATAACAAGTTTGATGCCAATTATTTTTAATGTTTTAAAACAATGGCTTGAGATTTTTTGAATGCTTTAAAGTCGAAAGTGTACTCATTGAAAATACTAAAATATGGTCAAAATAACCAACAATTAAATGCTAATAAATAAAATTTATCGATACGATAAAAAACTCTCACTTTCCACAATTCAAATTTAACGCTATTTATTCACAATACTGACACAGAGACTATTTAGGATAGCTATGTGGCTTTATTTTGACGTAAATTTGTACAGCTAATTTATGTTGAACATTTTAATTTCACCAATTATCGCGATATAGAAATCCGTAATTGGTCTCAAACACTTTATGGAGTGGGTTGTGGGTAAGACATTTAGTTACGATGCGCTAGATGATGATTTTGTTGAAGACGAATACGAAATGGTCGGGCGTAATCAACACGACAAGAAAAAGCAAAAGGTGAAAAGAAAGTTAGAGGATTACCTTGAGCAAAAACGCTTGCGTAAAAATCTAGGTGAAGATGACTTAAACGATTATATTGATTAAGCTCTCGCTAGTACAAATAATCGTTACAGTTTGTAATAAAGAGGCTTTGTGCCTCTTTGTAGTTTTTTTGGGGTTAAGCCTTAGCTGCAAGCAGAGCTTTTTCAATTACTTTTTCTAGTTTTTCAGGTTTAGTAATAGGTGCAAAGCGCTTAATAGGTGTACCATCTGCCGCTACTAAAAACTTAGTGAAGTTCCACTTAATTTTTCGGGTTAAAAACCCCGGTAGTACAGACTTTAAATAGCGGAAAACAGAATCTGTATGCTGGCCATTTACATTCACTTTTTCTGCGATTAAAAAACTAACCCCGTAATTTATTAAACAACCTTGCGCTATTTGCTCAGCGTCGCCGGGCTCTTGTTGACCAAATTGGTTACATGGAAAGCCTATAATGATCAAACCTTGGCTTGCATACTTTTCATGTAATGCTTGCAATGACTGATATTGATAAGTTAATCCACATTCACTTGCGGTATTTACGATTAATACAACTTTACCTTCAAACTCTTTAAAGTCGATTGGCTGGCCTTGTAGGCTGGTAGTCTTTAGTTGATGGAATGGGTGCATATAAATACGCTTATTATTTGTTTATTTTGCATAGTCTAACCCTTGCGTGATGATCTACAAAGTCTAAGTCACTTTTACAGCGCTTACTGCTAATTTAAAATTAAAAATAGCCCCATACCGGCCAAGGTCGTTAAGTAAATATTATGCGTTTTGTAAGCAACAACAATAGCGACTATGGCAGCACTGAGATAAGGGTTCTGCCAGTTTAGATTAATACCTTCGTCATTTATAAATACAATTGGCACCCAAATCGCCGTTAGTACCGCAGGTGCACTAAAGCTCAAAAACTGTTGCATTTTAGGCCCTACTTTAAATGGCAAGGCGCGGTGTAAGAATAAATAGCGAGTAAAAAAAGTAATACATGCCATTAGTAAAATAGTGGTCATCATCTTTTGTCCCCCTTATTTTGCACTAATCTGGTAACAGCGTAACCTGCGCTCATTGCTATAAGTGCAGAGCATACTAACCACAACTCAAAGCCTATGCTTTTTAATAAAGTGGCACTGATCCCTGCAACAATGACTGTGACTAAAGTAGCTAAGTTTTTAATCCCCGGAATTACTAAGGCAATAAAAGTCGCTGCAATTGCAAAGTCGAGTCCTAGATTGGTGAGATCTGGAAGCATAGTACCGGCTACAATGCCAATTAGAGTCCAAATGTTCCACGCAATGTAAAAGCTAAAACCTGCGCTCAATGCATAAATTAAACGGGTTTTAGTGCGATAGGCGCGCGGGTGGTGCGAAAAAGCAAATAGTTCATCGGTTAATACAAAGCTGACAGGCAGGCGCCAACGCATGGGTTGCTCAATCACTTTGTGACGAACCGCCAAGCCATATAAAAAATGGCGAGAGCTAATAATAAACGTGGTAAAAAGAATGGTTAGTAGAGGGGTATTACCAGCAATGAGCTCAATTGCAACCAGCTGCGCTGCGCCTGCAAATACCAGTAGCGACATGGCTTGAGTTTCAAAAGGGGTAAAGCCATTTTGTATTGCTAACGAGCCACATAAAATGCCCCAAGGAATAACCGCTAAACACAGTGGCAGCATATCTAAAAAGCCTTTTAATACTGGTTTTTTAATTGATTGCATGTGTTTTACTCTGCGCATAGGTGGAAAGACTCATTAGGATACCTTAATATTAAGAAGCTAAAGTAGTTAGCGTTTTAGATGATACTTTTTTTTAGGGAAGGTGCAATGTTTAAGGTAAAAGTGTGGGATGGTTTTTTAAGAAGCTTTCATTGGTTATTAGTATTGAGTATTGCTGCGCTTTATTTTAGTGCAGAAGAAGGCATGATCGAACTTCATTTTGTAGTTGGCTTTTTTACTTTAGCGCTTATTTCAACACGGATTATATGGGGTCTTATAGGCAGTAAAACGGCAAGAATATCGGCATTACTGCATTCTCCTAAATCGGTGCTTGCTTCTTTTAGCGGCAAAAAAATAAATGATGTGGGCCATTCTGCACCAGGTAGTTATATGGTGTTATTATTTTTTATTCTGATCATAGCGCAGCTAATAAGCGGTTTAATGAGCAGTGATGGTATTTTAACTGATGGCCCGTTAGCGCAGTATGTATCGAGTGATACGATTGATTTTGCCAATTGGTTGCACCATATTAATTTTGATATTTTATTTTATGCGATTATTTTGCATGTTGTGGCTATTATTGCTTACAAAGTCCAAGGCAAGCCTTTGGTCAAAGCAATGATCACCGGTAATAAAGCACTAGCAACAAAAAGCTCAGAGCCAGAGACAAAGTCACCATGGGTTGCATGGGTTATATTTTTGCTACTACTAGTTTTATTAATGAGTACCTGGGGAAGTGAGCATTTAAGTTATTTGCTTAGTTAAAAAAAGTGGCGCTAATACAGCGCCATTTTTGTTCTTAATACACCGTATATATTAGTCTTTGAATTGCTTATGACAATCTTTACAGCCTTTAGCCCAAGCACCAAACGCTTTACCAATAACAGCTTTGTCACCGGTTTGAGCTGCTACAGCAAGTTCATCAGCATATTGTTGAAATGCTGTCGCTTTTTTCATGAAAGTATCGTTTTCAGACCATACCGCAGGAAGTGCTGATGTATCACCCTTATCAGTACCTGCGTAAAAAGCTTCCCAAGGCATTTTAGACAATGCCGCTGCGTTATTTGCACGCTGCTTAAATTGCTCTGCATCAAAAGGAATTTTACCCTTGAGCATGGCACCCATATCGCCTATTTGAACTGAAATCATAGAAAATGCAGCTTGGCGATACTCAATCGCATCACTCGGCTCTTTGAATGCAGAATTTGCAGATACGGTAAATGCGCATGTAGATAGTAACGCCCCGATAAATACTTGCTTCAATTTCACTTTACTCTACTCCTTTAAGGGTTCTTTAATTATCTTTGTATCTTAGCGTGCACTTTTGTTTAAGGCAAAGCATAGATATTGCATGAGCATAGATTAATCAGAGATGGAAATATGTAGTATTAATTTATGGCTTTATTGTGAACCTTTGTAAATAGGGTGTTGTTGGTGGTCATTGGGTTGTGTACATTTAGGCGTCATAAAAATAACCAATGAAGAGCATTTATGAAAAACAATATTTTTAAGTTGTCTGCGCTGTCTGCAGCAATAGTGATTTCGCTATCGGGTTGTGGAGGCAGTGATAATGATAATAACAGTAAAGTTCCTGTTGTTACTGATGTAGCACCAAAAGCGAGTGATGTTGTCGTTGTTGATTTAAAGCAATGGATACCTGTTACTGCTGATTTTAAAGCGAGTGATAATGATGGTGATGCACTTACTTTTAGCTTTACTGAAAATGGCGAGGAAATTACCGCGCAAGATGGTGTGTTTAAGTTTAGCCATGGCATGTTAACGGTAGATGGTAACTCGTTTACATATGTTCCTGTCTCAGGGGAAGATGCTGTTATTGACTACACAGTAACTGCAAACGGTAAAACGGCCTCTGCGAAAATTAATATTTCAGGAATTATTGGAGACCCTCTTGCAAATCAGCAATGGCACCTGAATAACACAGGCCAAAAAGCATACTCTCTTAGTCATGAGATGAAACAAGGCTTAATTGATTTATATGTAAATCAGCGTGGTTTTACCGAAGAAAATGCAAAAGCAAGACTAGATGCAGACTTCGCTGAATCAGAAGCAGCAGAACTGGTTGCTGGTGAAGATATGAATGTTTTATCTGCTTATGCACAAGGCGCTACTGGCGCAGGTGTAACCGCTGTAGTAATTGACTCAGGTATGGAGATTCGTCACGAAGATTTAATCGATAATGTATTACCTAACCGCTCTTTAAATTTGGATGCTAATGTTCTTGATCGCACAGATCCAACGAGTACGGCAAATAGTGGTGATCATGGTACAAGCGTTGCGGGCTTAATAGCAGCAAAAGGTTGGAATGGTAAAGGTGGTCGCGGTGTTGCACCAGATACTGGTTTAATTGGTATGAACTACCTTGGCGAGGATAAAATTGCACAAAAGGATTTACTTGCTCACGGCTTCCCAGGTAGCGGTATTAGTACAACGGAAAATATTTCTGCATTTAACCGTAGTTACGGTATTACCGTTCCAGCATTTGTAGCTTATTCGGAATTAGAGGAGACAATTGAATCATATCCCAATCTATATCTTCGTGATGGTAAAGGTGCATTAAATATTAAGTCTAGTGGTAACTCATTCGATGATGGTGGCAATAACCCATATGAAGGGTCTTTATGTACTGACAATGGTGCCAATGATTTAGGGTTAACTTGTTATAATGGTGCATTTGAGCCGAGTCAAGGTCATCCTTATTATTTGAGTATTGCTGCGGTAAATGCAAATGGTAAACATACAAGTTACTCTACAGCGGGTGCCAATGTAATGGTTTCTGCTCCTGCAGGTGAAGCTGGGCGCTGGGCTCCTGCTATGGTAACAACAGACCAAATGACTTGTATTAATGGTTACTCAGGCTTTAATGGTCGTGGAATTACAGCTTGGGCTAGTGTTTATGGTGAAGAATTTGCTGCAAGCCAGTTCCCCTTTGACTATCCAGGCCATGAAGATAATGCAAGTTGTAACTATACATCTACATTTAATGGTACATCCTCTGCTGCGCCAAATGCATCAGGTGTGGTATCGTTAATTCTTTCAGCTAACCCTGAACTAACTTGGCGTGATGTACGTCATATTTTAGCGTCAACAAGTACATTAATTGATCCAGATAATGCTGCTGTCAATTTAACTGTAGGCGCAGGTGAGTTTGCTGCGCATGATGGTTGGGTTGAAAATGCTGCAGGTTATAGCTTTAATAATTTATATGGCTTTGGTCGAGTTGATGCTGGTGCAGCTGTTGCCATGGCTAAATCTTACGAAGCTTCATTAGGTGAACAAGCAATCACGGATTGGAAAGGTTTTGGTTCAGTAGTTGCTGAAAATGCCCTCACATTAGAAATCCCTGATAACAGTGCTACAGGTTTAACGCAAGAAATTGTAGTAACAGAAGAGCTCAATATTGAAGCGATGCAATTTAAATTTGATGTAAGCAATCCAGAAATGGCCTTTGGTCTAGCTGATGGAACGCAAACCTCAGCAGGTAGCGATTTAGCTATCGAAGTGACCTCGCCAGCAGGAACGAGAAGTGTATTGCTTTCATCTAAACAGGCACTATTTCTGCCTGCACTTAATAGCGACTTTAGTTTTAATGCAGGTTATATTTTAAAAGATGCGGTACTAATGTCGAATGCATTTTACGGTGAATCAACCAAAGGTACTTGGACTATTCGCTTACTTGATACGAGCGCTGATAGTTTTGCACTTGATGATAATATTGATAACTTTTTAGATGTAACAGGTATTTCAAATAACGTAGCATTGAGTGTTCTAGAGGGTGTATCTCTTCGTGCATTCGGTCATGCAGATCAAGAGTAAGGATTATAAAATGAAAGTTAAACAATTAATCGTATTGGGTGCAGTTGCGTGTATTTCGTTTACTGCGACAGCAAGCATGAATATCGATAAAGATCTGCAATTACCTAAAAAGCCAGTAACTAAGTTGAAATTTAATAAAGCGGATTTTGGTTCTTACAAAATTGAAAAGAACTTACGTTTAGTGCCTTCAAATGTAGCTTCAGAAGAGCATGTTATTATGCAAAAAGGTGAAATGGCTGTAGTAAGTGTAGAAGGTTCATCTGATACTGTAACTAAGGGGACATTAGTACGTAATATCTTTACTAATAACCTAACTTTACTTTCAGGTAATATTACTGTCCTTCTAAAAGATGGTGTGGACGCAAATGATGCTGCTTTGGCTACAGGGTTGAAGGTAATCTCAGTCTTTCCTGGTACGCAAATTGCTGTTTTTGCTATAAACGATGGTCAAGATATTCTAGCTGCATCAGAGCAACTAAAGGTATCGGGTTTTGCAAAAGAAGCTAAAATAGAAGTGCTTGAAACAATTTATACAGCACAGTAATCTGTTTTAGATAAGTAAAACCCCGAGCAGCGTAATTGGCTCGGGGTTTTTTATTAATCGTTTATATCAATATCAGCGAAAATCATCCCTCGGCGCATACTGCGTGTTGCTAAGAACACCTCCCCCAGTAATGACATAAATGCACATATTAGTAATGCCATGGCACCAACAAAGCAGCTACCAATAGTGACACCTAAGTTAATCGATTGTATGTGTGATAAAAACAAAAGCATAACCACTGCACATACTAATAATGCGCTTAAGACACTTAAACTAAATGCAATATGGATACACCGAGAACGCTTTAGGAGTGCTCTCAGCTCAGTAGTTAAAGACAGGTTAAATTCTTCATCAATACTGACCTTTAATTTTCGCTCTAACTGTCTGGCTCTGTCAGTAATACGCGCCAAGCGATTTGATAATACCCCGAGTGTTGCCGCAATACCCGTAATTAAAAAAACGGGTGCAACCGCTGTTTGAATGACTTTAGCCATTGTTAAAATATTAATTACATCGTTATTCATTAATTTCTCAATTTAAATTTTCATTTACAATTTTTTACAAGCTAAGTGGCTTTTATTTTCCTTTTGAATCAGTGTTTTATGGTTGTTTTTTAAGGGCGTTGTTTTTTTGTGTAACTTTAATGTAGCAATAATGTTGCGCTCGCAAAGGTTGACGTTTTATATTCGCCACATAGTTAAAAAATTAAATATAGTAAATACAATAATACATAACCTATCCTAGGGGAAACAATGTCTAAAAATATAATTAAAAGAACAGCAATAGCTACAGCTGTATCAGGTGCATTTGTGGCAACATTTGCCAACGCAGTAGCTTTGCCTAACGCGACAATTAATTACACCCAAGCAGAAAAAGTAAAAGAGATAGTTGCTGATAAAAAAGCACCATCGGCACATATGATTGTTTTAAAAGCAAAAACCTCAGTTGATGCTGTTGCTGCTGGGACTTATCATGTATCTTCAAATCGAGAAATAACGGCGCAAATTGAGCAGCTTCAAGATATGATGACTGTTGAGTTAAATAGTCTAGATTTTAATGCAAAAGTAATTGGTAAAACTAAGATTTTAGCGCCAACGTTAATTGTTCAAGCAACGCCTGAGGCGTTAGCTGAAATTGCAAAAGATGATCGCGTTGTTAAAGTTTTACCAATGTTCGATCGCGAATTGCATGTTGCAGCAAGCTCTGAATATATCAACGCTAAACCACTTATTACTGACGGTATAGCAAGTGGTAAAGGCCAACGTGTTGCAGTGCTTGATACGGGAATCGACTACACGCATGCGGCATTTGGTGGTGCAGGCACAGTTGAGGCTTATGAAGCAGCTCAAGCTGATCCAACATCAGTTGCATGGCCTCAAGGTATCGTGCAAGGTGGTTATGATTTTATTCGTGATGATGCAGATCCTATTGAAAATGATGCCGCTAATTCACCTTCTACAGGTGATCCAACCAATCATGGTACATCTTCTGCAAACTCAGTAAATGGTATTGCACCTGATGTTGAACTTTACGCTTACTCAGTATGTGGTGGTGGTTGTCCTGGCGATGCACAAGCTGCTGCTCTAGAAGCTGCAATGGATCCTAACGGTGATGGCGATATTTCAGACCGCGTTGATGTAATGAATATGTCATTAGGTGGTGAGTTTGGTGACACTTACACCGGTGGTGGTACACAATACTTAGTTCAACGTGCAGTTGAGTTAGGTGTGAATATGGTTATTTCTGCTGGTAATGATGGCGATAATCCTTTCCGTGTTGGTGGTCCAAGTACTACACCTAACGCACTATCTGTTGGCGCTATGACTCACCCAACAACTGAAGTAGGTGTTGCATCTGGTACTGTTGCTGGCGTTGAAGGTAATATCCAGGCATCAGGTTTTGGTCCTCAAGAAGATTTTGCTATTTCAGGTGCCGATATTGAATTAGTTTATCCTGAAACAAACGCAGATGGTTGTGCTGAATTTGCTGCAGATGTTGACTTTACAGGTAAAGCAGTATTAATTGACCGAGGTTCATGTAACTTTACGGATAAAGTTTTACATGCTCAGGCTAAAGGTGCTGAGTTTGTAATGATTGCAAATAATGAAGATGATGGTACCCCTGCATCTATGGGGGGCTTTGATGCCGCGGTTACAATTAAAAATATAGGTATTAACTTTGCTGCAGGCTCTGCTTTAAAGGCGCAATTAGCTGCAGGCGGTCCTGCTACATTTGATATTAGTGTTGAAATAAAAACAACTGCAGGTGCTGTTGCAACATTCTCATCTCGTGGTCCTTCTATGGATGGTTTATTAAAACCAGAAATTACAGCGCCAGGAACAAGTATAATGGTTGCAGCTGCAGGAACTCAGGATAAGCTAGCTCCTGTAAATGGTACATCTTTCTCAGGCCCAATTACAGCCGGTGCTGTTGCAATGATTCGTGAAGCACACCCTGAGCGTAATGCGTTTGAGATTAAAGCAACAATTATGAATGCAGCAAACTTAAACGTAACTAATGAACCTTTAGCGATCAATCCTGATTCAGAGCTTGCGCCAATTAGTATGATAGGTGCTGGTTTAGTTGATGTTACCAAGGCAGTTAATTTACCAGTTGCTGCTTGGGTAAATAATAGTGAGTTTGATACTAAACAAGCTGCACTATCTTATGGTTTAGTAAGTGTAGCAGAATCAGGTTCAATTACTAAAACAGTGACAGTTAAGAACTTCTCTGCAGATGCAAAAACTTATAACCTTCGCATAGAAGCACGTTACCAAAGTGATATTGATACGGACGCAGTTAGCTGGGATTTCCCTGAATCTATAACAGTACCAGCAGGTCAAGCGATTAACTTTGATATTACAATGATGGTTGATCCAAGTAAATTACCTGCATGGGAATTAGAAAATCCATTTAGTGCAGATGATATTGAAGCAAGAAGCGCGGCATTAACATCAGTAGAGTTTGATGGTGCGTTAGTATTTGACGATGCATCTACAGATGGCGATCACGATTTACATGTTGTTTATCATGCAATGCCAAAAGCCGTGACTCAGTTGAGCTTCTCACCTGAAATTATTAATAATGAAATGGCGTTAGTTGTTGAAAATACAGGCCAAATTGAAATTTTCCCGCAAGCTGAAAACGTTGCGGCAATGGGAACGAAAAAATCAGTTGAAGACGCTGAATTTAATATCCTAGCTACTACATTCTCAGCAATTAATGATGATTCTTGTGGTTCAGGTATCTTTATTACTTCATCGATCCAGTTACGAGATCCGTTAACTCATACTTTCCAAGCGGGCTATAGGATTGAAATTGATACAGATAATGATGGCTTTGCAGATCAGTTTTTACAAAACCTAAATGACCGCGGTCGTAGAACTGCATTCCCTGGCCGTAGCCGTACATTAATTGGTACAACGGATGGTGCTGGCAATGATGCATGGCAATGGGGTACACCGTTAATACATGAGGCAGGTGGAAATACTATTACCTTTACCGGCTGTTCAGAGTTCATGAATATCGATGCGTCGCTTCTTGGTGAACCAATGAACTTCAAAGTATCTGTAGGTCACCCTAGTTATCAGTCAGGCATTTTCACTGAAACTGATAGCGTAACTGGAACCGCGGTATTTGGTATTCAACCTCAGGTTACAATTTCGCCTTATGGGGCAACTGAAACGGATGAAAAAAATAGCGTAACAGGTTCTGCAGTATTTGATGTTCAGCTTGGTACTGAAATGGCAACTGATGAAGTGGTTACTTCAATCAAGCCAGGAGAAAAAGCGGTAGTATCAGCAAATGGTCCTTTTGTACTATCATCAGGTACTAACATTATTAAAGTGATGGCAGCTAAAGACCTAGAATTACCAGACGTTGAAGCACCAATGTTGATTGGTGGTGAGTTTAGTGTTTCTGAAGATGCAGCTGATGGAACCGTGGTAGGTGCGTTTACTATTGAAGAATCAGATTTAGACTTGGCTGTTTCAGAGTACTACGTTCAATCTAATACAAACCTTGGTTTTGCAGTTGATGCAGAAGGCCAAATTGTGGTTGCAGATACAACTTTATTAGCGGGTGATACATCTGCAGAAATGGAAGTTGTTGCGATTGATGTTCGTGGTAATGTATCTGCACCTGCAATGGTAACAATATCCGTTACTAAAGTAGCACCTCCTGTTGTTACTCCTGAGCCTGCTAAGAAAAGCTCTTCAGGTTCATTAGCTTGGCTAACATTGCTAGTAGCGCCATTTGCATTTATGCGTCGTCGTAAGCAAAAGTAATTAAATAAATTAAATAAATTAAATATTAACTAAAGGGAGCTTCTGCTCCCTTTTTACATAGCTTCACAAACTAAATCTCCGTGCTATTAAATATTAGGTATATTTAATAAAAATAAAAACTACAGAGATTCCAATCAATGAAACACACCCCATTTGTTCTTACTTTTATATCCTTAGCTATTTTAGGGGGATGTAATAAAGCCCCTGATGTTGAGCAATCATCAAAGGTTGAAAATGTAGCTGCTCAAACCGAAGTCATGCCGCCGATTGCGAAGAAAGTGCCATATGAAATGACAATCCATGGCGATACTCGCATCGATGATTATTATTGGATGCGTGATGATGAGCGTAAAGCTACTAAGGTGATTAGTTACCTTGAGGCTGAAAATGCTTACACAGATGCAATGCTTGCGCATACTAAAACACTGCAAAGTAGTTTATTTGAAGAGCTTAAAGGGCGAATTCAAAAAGATGATGACTCTGTTCCAGTAAAAGACGGAGAGTACTATTACTCGTCGCAAACTCGCGGCGATAACGAGTATGCTACTTATTTACGCAGTAGTGATTTTGCAGGCACCGATCAGGAAGTTATTTTAGACGTCAATGAACTAGCTAAAGGCCATGACTATTTTGCAGTTAGTGGTCTGAGTGTCAGCCCAAATGATAACTTAATGGCGTATGGTGAAGATACGGTGAGCCGCCGTGTTTACAATATAAAAATTAAAGATTTAAACACTGGTAAATTATTAGAAGACACGCTTGAAGGCACCAGTGGTTATGTTGTGTGGGCGAACGATAATAAAACTGTTTATTACATTAAAAAAGATGCGCAAACCTTACTCGGTTACCAAGTTTATCGTCATACGCTTGGTACACCACAAAGCGATGATGAGCTTGTATACGAAGAAAAAGATACGAGCTATTACACTGGTATGAGCAAGAGCAAAGACGGCTCAGAAATTTATATTTGGCATAGCAGTACTGATGCATCGGGTTTGTCAGTACTTAGTGCAAACGATATAAATGCTAAGCCAAAGCGCTTAATTGAGCGTGAAGCCAACCTTGAGTACAGCATTTCCAAATTAGGTAATACTTATTACATTGTGACTAATTTAAATGCGGTTAACTTTCAGCTAATGAAGGTCGATATTGATAAAGCCGGTGATAAATCGAATTGGCAAAGTGTGATCCCTGCGCGCGAGGATATTAAACTTGAAGGCGTAGAGTTATTTAATGACTACTTAGTATACCAACAACGCGAAATGGGCCAATCAACACTGATTGCACGTAATTTAACATCGGGCAAAGAGTTACCACTAAGCTTTAACGACAGTGCATATACAATTAATGCGTACGGTAACAACGAATTAGAAAGCGATACGCTGCGCGTTTACTACACCAGTATGACCACTCCGGGTTCATCTTATGATGTTAATTTGGCCACTGGGGAAAAAACATTATTGAAGCAACAAACGGTATTAGGTGACTTTAACGCGGATAACTATGCGTCTGAGCGTATTTTTGTCACAGCACGCGATGGCGTAAAAGTACCGGTGAGTTTGGTGTATCGAAAAGAGCTATTTAAAAAAGATGGCACTAACCCATTATTGCAATACGGCTATGGTTCGTATGGTGCAACAATGGATCCTAGTTTTTCTTCTGCACGATTAACGTTGCTTGACCGTGGTTTTGTATTTGCAATTGCCCACGTACGTGGTTCGCAAATGTTAGGGCGCCCGTGGTACGAAGCGGGTAAATTACTCACTAAAAAGAACACGTTTAACGACTTTGTAGATGTTACTAAGTCATTGGTAGCCCAAGGTTATGGCGATAAAGAGCAAATTTTTGCCCAAGGTGGCAGTGCTGGTGGTTTATTAATGGGCGCAGTGGCAAACCAAGCGCCTGAGCTATATAAAGGTATGGTGGCTGCGGTTCCATTTGTTGATGTGGTTACTACTATGCTTGATGAGACTATTCCGCTTACAACTAACGAGTATGGTGAGTGGGGTAACCCTAACGAGAAAGAATATTACGATTATATGTTGTCGTATTCACCGTACGATCAAGTTAGTAAACAAGACTACCCTAATATGTTAGTAACAACAGGTTTGCACGACTCACAGGTTCAATATTTTGAGCCAGCAAAGTGGGTTGCAAAGCTGCGTGACTACAAAACAGATGATAATAAACTACTATTTAAAATAGACATGGAAGCTGGCCATGGAGGTGCGTCTGGTCGTTTTAAACGCTTGGAGGACACGGCACTTAACTATGCATTTATGCTTGATTTAGCTGGTAAAAATAAGTAATAAAATAAAAGCGTAGCTTTTTAAGTGACCCCCAGTAGTTGTATATTGTAATTACTGGGGGTTTTTTATATTTGAATTGCCGCCAATTAAAGCTGCTTGGTATTAGCGCAAAATAGTAATAGTATATTGAGTTAAATTACGGTGTTTTACGAAAAGGGAAAATGTAATGGAACAAAATCAAGAGATTAAAGTCGTCAATAAAGATGACCGCACCTGGGCAATGCTATGTCATTTAAGTGCATTAGCGGGGTTTATTGTGCCATTCGGCTCGGTGCTAGGTCCCCTTATTATCTGGCTAATTAAAAAAGATGAAATGCCTATAGTTGATATACACGGTAAAAAAGCGCTTAACTTTCAAATTACTATGGCTATAGCTTACTTTGTGTGTTTTTTACTAATTTTTGCAGCTGTTGGTTTACTACTGTTACCTATGGTCGCTATTTTTTCATTTGTGATGGTGGTTATCGCAAGCGTGAAAGCCAACGATGGTAAAGAGTTTAATTACCCCCTTAGCTTAAATTTAATAAAATAAGCGTTTTGATTTAAGTTAAAAAGTCGTTCAAACCCAGCTTAATTGCTGGGTTTAGTTTTTAGTCATAAGGGAAAAATGCTCTATATAACATTATTTTTTACAGCATTTATATCGGCTACGTTATTACCCAGCTCGTCTGAAGTATTGATGGGTGGGATGATAATGCAAGGTAATACTAACTTATGGCTAATTTGGTTTGCAGCAACCTTAGGCAATGTATTAGGCAGTTGTGTTAATTATTGGCTTGGAACACAAGCATTACGCTTTAAAGATAAAAAATGGTTTCCAGTTTCTGAAAAAGGGCTCAAAAAAGCGCAAAAGCAGTTTAATAAATATGGGATATATAGCTTACTGTTTGCGTGGTTACCTATTGTTGGCGATCCACTAACTGTTATTGGCGGCGTGTTTAAAGTGCGATTTAGTATGTTTTTAGTGCTAGTAACACTCGGCAAAGGGCTACGTTATTTAGCTGTAATAGCCCTTGCCGTTGGATTATTTGTGCCAGTCCAGAGTTAGCGACACAGAGTCTGCAAAGCGCAGCGCATGAGGTTTATCCACTCGGGCTTTGGCGTAATTTACACTTGGGTGCGAGTGGCAAACAGCAAGAATTTCAGCAACTAATTTTTCTAACAATAAAAAGTGACCCTGTTCAACTAAGCTAATTACTTCTTTAGTAATTACCTTGTAGTTAAGTGCTTGTTCTACTTCATCAGTTTCACAAGCTTGATCAGCCGGATAATGAATTTCTAAATTAATGACTACATCTTGTTTTTTTTCACGTTCATCAGGATTAAATCCAATAAACGTGCGTAGCCGTAAGTTAGTTACATTAATTATTGCGTTTGCCATAGATTATCCTTTGATCAGCTGTAAAAACTCATTACGTGTTTTCGGATCGGCTCTAAAGTTTCCTAGCATTACCGAAGTACGCATGCTTGAGTTTTGCTTTTCTACACCACGCATCATCATACACATGTGCTTTGCTTCAACAATTACACCTACACCTTTGGCACCTGTTACTTCTTCAACCGCTTTGGCAATTTGATGGGTTAGTTGTTCTTGAATTTGAAAACGGCGAGAGAACATATCCACAATACGTGCAAACTTAGACAAACCTAATACTTTGCCATCAGGAATATAAGCGATATGACAGCGGCCAATAAATGGTAATAAATGATGCTCACACATAGAGTAAAGCTCTATGTCTTGTATTAATACCATATCGTCAGCATCTGAGGTAAATACTGCATTATTAGTGATTTCGTTAAGCGTTTGGCGGTAACCTTGAGTTAGGTACTCCATCGCTTTTGCAGCGCGTTTTGGAGTATCGAGCAACCCTTCACGTTCTGCATCTTCACCGACTGCGGTTATAATTTTTTGATAGCTTTCTTTTAATTCGTTATGCATAAGTTTCTCGTTTATTTAGATGACTTACTTAAGATGGCGACCACCATCAACAGGTAAAGCACGGCCCGTGATGTAATGGCTGTTCAGTAGTAGGTCGATACTATTGATAATTTCTTGGCATCCAGGTTCGATACCCATTAATGATTTTTTTAAAGTTTTAGCGCGATACTGCTCATCATCATGTTGATTAAAAATAATTAATGATGGTGCGACTGAATTCACTTTAATATTCGGTGCATATTTAGCACTAAATGATTTGGTTAAGTTATCCAAGGCGGCTTTACTGGCCGCATAGGCTAAGTGTTTTGGGCTACCAGTTTCCACTACGTAATCAGTTAGATGAATAATGTCAGCGGGCTTTGCATGAGACGCCTGATAATTTAATAGTAAATCTGCACAGCGTAAGTTTACCAAGTACGGTGTTTTTGCATGAATGCGCATCATATTGTCAAACAGCTGCTCAAACTGAGGGTTGTTAGCTTCACAGTCCCAGCTTGATGCATTATGAATTATCGCGCTTAGTGAGTCAGTCTGTGCTTTAAGTAATGTAATAAAAGTATTAATACCCTCATCAGAACTAAAGTCAGCATAAAGACAGATCGCCCCTTGTTGTTCTAGCAAATCTACTGCTTTATGGCGGGTACGATAAGTAATAATGACCGCTTGCCCTTGGGCTATAAAATGCTGTGCAAGCGCAAGTCCTATACGTTGTCCTGCACCAGTAATCAAAATAGGGGGGGTCATAAAATATAAAACTCTCTGTTGGCAAGCGTTAAGGTTAACCGTTAAAATTTAAGCCACTTATTTTCACGCCATTTTTACGTAAAATATAAGCGGCTCGATCAGTTAAATCACACTTATAATATTGATTTAAAAAGCATCGTATATTGTTGGAATAGGCTGGCGCTTATGCTGCGTGCGTTGGTAAATTGCAATCAGTGTTTGCTCCACATGCTCAGAGACTGGTTTACCTTCTAAAAAGTCATCAATTTCTTCATAGCTTAAGCCTAGTGCTTCCTCGTCAGTTAAACCTGGTCTATCACTTTCTAAATCGGCAGTAGGTGCTTTTTCAACTAACAAAGCAGGTGCACCTAATGCTGTTGCCAATGCTCTAACCTGACGTTTAGATAGACCAAACAAAGGTGCTAAATCGCAGGCGCCATCGCCAAACTTAGTATAAAAACCAGTAATGTTTTCGGCGCTATGGTCGGTACCTACAACGAGCCCTTGGCAAAACCCAGCAATTTCATATTGTGCAATCATGCGTTGGCGTGCTTTCACATTGCCTTTAATAAAGTCTATTTTTTCTTGTGTTGGCAATGGCTGATTATTGCCAGCTAAAGTTGCCATCGTTTGCTCGTGCAGTGCGTCGGTTGCAGGCTGAATATTGACTGTCATACGGGTGCTGGGTTTAATAAAATCAACCGCCATTTGTGCTTCGCTTTCATCTGCTTGCACTCCATACGGTAAGCGCACAGCAATAAATTGATACTGTGTATCTTGGTGTTCTTGATTAAGCTCATTAATAGCAAGTTGGCATAATCGGCCACAGGTTGATGAGTCTACACCGCCACTAATACCTAGTACCAGTGAAGTTGAGTATGCGGCTTTTAAACGTGCTTTAATAAAATTTACTCGGCGTTTAATTTCAGCGTTAACATCAATACTAGGCTGAACTTTCATTTCAGCCATAATTTCGGCGCGCATGGCCCGCTCCTTAAAGTTAAAAAGTTTTAATGCTCAAAAAAGAATAGCTATTATGTGATTTCAAATTACACAATTAAAGCCCTATATACTCTTTTATTTGTTTAAGTTGAGCTTTTAGTTCGTTAATTTCAGCAAGTAGATCATTGAGCTCTTGATTCTTTAACTCGTCAGTAATGGTCTGTGTTGCTATTGGCTCATCGTTTTCTGCAGAAGGTACTGTAAATAAGTGGATATAACGGCTATCACGCTTACCAGATTCGCGAGGTAGTTTTTTAACATGGCTGTTTTCAATCAATTGTTCAAGCGATATTTCAACGTCGTCAATACTGGTAAAGTCAGCTAAGCGAGCGCAACGGGTTTTTAATTCACCGGGTGTTTGAGCTCCCCGCAATAATAATAAACATATAATGGCGCGTTGTTGTGCGTTAAATTGTAAGTGGCTAAATTGTGTATTACAAAAGCGATGGTCGTATTTAGATACACGTCCACTAAGACCTTCATCTTCTGTTACCAAGCGTAAGTCGATTAATTCTGCAATGGTAGCCTGAACTTGCTGTTGGCTTAATTCGAGCACAGGAGCGCGATTTGATTTTTGATTACAGGCATTCGTTAAGGCATTTAATGATAGTGGGTAATGTTCAGGCGTTGTTGTTTGCTTTTCCAAGAAACAGCCAATAACTCTTTGTTGTTCAACTGATAACTGCATAATATCCCTTACTTCATCGATTCTATTTTAAGCTTACACTGTTATTTAGCGCTAAGCCATTGTTGCAATTTAGCATGCATAGCAGGGCCATCGAGAGGTTTACTTAAATAGTCGTTCATACCGGCACTTAAACATTTGTCTTTATCTCCGCGCATTGCATTAGCCGTTAGTGCAATAATGGGGATGGTTTGATTCTCTAGACCCGCGAGGCCCTCTCTAATAGCCATGGTAGCTTGGTATCCATCCATAATAGGCATTTGGCAATCCATTAGAATAAGTTGATAAGTGTTTGCGTTTGCTTGGTTTAATTTCGTTAGTGCATCCTCGCCATCCTCTGCAATATCAAAAGTGAGCTCGGCTTGTTTTAATAATGCACAGGCAACTACTTGATTTACTTTGTTATCCTCTACTAACAACACATGGCCTTTCGCTTTTTTAGGTGTATTAATCGCTGGAGGGAGCGCTAACTCTTTGGGCTGTGCTGCCAATGTTACTTTTACCAGCGTGTCATACAAACCAATAGCGGTGAGTGGTTTAAAAATTAAGGCTGCTTCATTGTTTCCATAAAATAAATTGCTTTTTGAATAGCTCATTGGAGCCATAATCAGAATATGACTGTTCACTAAAAAATGTTTCAACTTTTCAGCCAAGGGGTGTGCTACAGGCTCCAAAAAGCTTGTGTCAATAATTGCCACATCCGGCGGTGTTTGTTGATTATTAGTTATATAAGTTTCAACCTCTTTGTAATCACACACAGCACTGACATCTGCGCCCCATAACGTTAATTGCTTTTCGATGATGGTGGCACTCATCTCGCTATTATCAACAATGAGTATTCGCTTTGCTTGTATATGTTGGCAATCTAAATCAAATGCTTGGTCTATCACTGAGGTAATGTTGACTGAAAAAGTAAAGGTGCTGCCTTCATTGGGTAGGCTATATACACTTACTTCGCCTCCCATGAGTTCGCACAGCTGCTTAACTATTGCCAAGCCTAAACCGGTGCCGCCATATTGGCGGGTTGTTGATGCATCAGCTTGAGTAAAAGAATCAAATAACTGTTTTTGCTTCTCTAAACTAATACCAATGCCGGTATCAATAATCGCACATTCTAAAGTCGTATTGGCGAGAGTTTTTTCTATAGTAGCGGTTACTAGTACTTGTCCGTTTTGAGTAAATTTAACGGCATTGGCAATCAAATTATTTAAAATTTGTCGCAATCTATTTGGGTCGCACACAATCTCACTGGTGCTTACATGCGTAGTATCTAAAATCAATTGGGTGTTATTGCTTTCGGCCTTGAGCGCAAACGACTCCACAATTTCGCCGAGTAATTGTGGTAGATTAAATTGAATGCTTTCTATGTCTAACTTACCAGCCTCTATTTTAGAAAAGTCTAAAATATCATTAATAATCCCTAATAAAGATTCTGCTGACGACTGGGCAAGTTTAATATGATGACGTTGTTGCTGATCAAGTGAGGTCGCCTGAATGATATTAAGCATACCTAACACCCCATTCATCGGGGTGCGAATTTCATGACTCATGCTGGCTAAAAACTCACTTTTAGCGATCACCGCTTGTTCAGCGGCTTCTTTTGCCATTACTAGTTCTGCTTCCGTTTCTATGCGCTGTTCACTAGAGTAAAGACTTCCTATTAGTGCGCCGATTGCAATTAAAAAACCTTCTTCGTTTTGCGTCCATGCTCTAACGCTTGCTTGTTCTGCGCATACAACACCAATTGATCCGCTGCCTGCGGGGATCATTACACAGAGCATTGCTTTTATAGATGAAGGTTCTAGGTAGCTTTTTGCTAAGGGTGCGAGGCAAGCTTGTTGTTGAGCATTCTGGGCGCTAAAAACGGCTTTCTTTTCTAGGGTGGTAAAAAAATCAGGAATGTCTTGCTGGCGCCAAGGGGTATTATTATCACTGTTATTTTGGCTATAGCTTGCAATAGGACTCAGCTGAGTTTTATGCTTATCAAACAAGCGAATGCTTACTGTATTCACTTTAAGTGCACGACACACCGCACGAGTAATTAGCTCTTTAGATTCGCTTAATTTACCATTTAATATGTGGTCGCTAATTGTTAGCGACGCTAAAGTTTCGTTAAAGCGGGCTATTTTTTGATCTTCTATTGCTACCTTTTTACGGGCATCAATATTTTGTAATGAGCCGAATATTCTGATGCAGCGTCCATTTTTATGCTCTGCTTCACCATGTATGAGTGCCCAAATTACTTCGCCTTTGGCATTAATAACTTCAAGTTCAGCCTCGTAACTTTCACCGTATTTAACCGCTTTAGTGATCAGTTCAGCCGCCTTATCTCTGCTTTTTCCCTCTTTAAAGTAATATAAATCGGATGACCATTTAGGTTGCTCATCTAAAGGGTATTCAAATATCTTTTTGGTCATGTCTGACCAAAATACCTGTTTTTTTTCTAAATCAAATGACCATGCGCCTACTTGAGCTAGGTTACTCATTACCTCGAGCATTTTTTCGTTTTCGTGTTCTCTATTGAGCATTTTTAAAAACAATAAAAACGCAAAAATAAGCAAACTTAAAATAACACTAATAACAATACGTAATGGCCAGACAGACGACGATGCTGGCTGCCAACCTGTTTTTGGCACTACATAGAGCTGCCAAGCACCGCCTTGGAAATTTAGATTAAACTCAAGCGGATTTTGGCTTGTAATTTCTGGGTCACCAAAGAAAAACTCACCTTGCTTACCTAACCCGTTACGTCCTTGAATGGCAACGGTGTATTTTTTTTGTAATTCGAAAATCCCTGCGTTGTTATAGACTTTTTCTAGATCGAGCACCACAGAAAGCAGCCCCCAAAAAGATTGGTCTTCAGGTAAATAAACCGGCACTCGTGCAATCAAAGCTTCATTGCCTTGAACTAACGTGAGCGGTCCAGCCATTACAATGGTATTAGTATCGCGTGCTTTAATAGCATCATCGCGTTGCGCTTTATTTTCTAAAAAATTGAGTCCAATGGCTTTTTCATTCCCTTTAAGCGGGTAGGTCATTGTGATGACCATATTAGGTGCAGCACCAATATTGCGTAGTTCGTTAGAGGTGTTAAACAGTGGGGCGGCAATTTGCCCAAAACGTGTTTGGCTTAAATTTGGCTCAGCAGCAACGGCTACAGCCAAGCCACGTATTAACTGAATATTTGATACCAAAGTAGCTTCAAGCTGGGCTCTGTAGGCACTGACTTGAGAAAGGACTTGTAAACGGTAAGCATCTTTTGCCCGATTATAATTAAGCCGCTCAAGCACTAAGCTAGTTATTACAAGTAAACTGATTGCAAATAAAAAGGTAAGCTTAAAATTATAAATGGATGTGCGTTTACTTTTGCGTTGTTGCCACATAGGGTGTAATTAAATTGTTAATATAGAAAGCTTAACTATAGCTAACTAACACTAGAAACAAAAATGGCGCAGTTAAATATGCGCCATTTTCTTTTTAACTATATACACGTTTAGATATTATGAGTCACTAACTTCGCGTGCCCAATGCTTCTGTTTCGCAACATGTAACTTGCGGTAGCCATCCAGTAATGCGGCGTGCTTTTTAAAGCCTTCAAGCGATAAACCTGGGAAAGTTAAGCCGTTAAAGCGTGTCCGACCTTCTGCAATCTCAATTGCAAGGGTGACATTATTAGCGCCAAACATAAGCCCTAAGGCGTCTTGGTAACTTGCATATTCACGTTCGTCATCGTATTTAATTTCTAAAATAGCTTTTAAACAACGGAAATGACGCATCGCGTCTTCATTAACTTGGCCGGTATGTAAAATCCAGTCAACCCAATCAATCGCTTCTTCGCTGCCTGCGGCTAAGCATAAGTGTGCTTTCAGTTCACCAATACGTAGAGTATGCCAAGGCGTATCGGCATCGGTTGCTAAGCCAATGAATTCAGCAGCGCGAATAATATCGCTGTGACCAGCTTCTTCGAGGTTATCGTAAATTTCCATCAGTTGCTCAGTATCATACTGATCAAGTGATAAGAAAGTTTCGCGGAATTTAGCCCCTTCGTTGTTATTACGCCAAATAAGCTCATCTACCGGATAAATATCAGACATACCAGGCACTAAAATACGACATGCATACACATTTAAGTGGGTGTAATCCATGATGTAGATATCATGGCCCATGCTGTGAATTAAATCAGTACAGAAGTTATATTCTTGCTCAGTTGAACCACTAAAGTCCCAATGTACAAATTCAAAGTCTGCTTCAGAACGGAAAAAGTCATGAGAAATTAAACCGCTTGAATCAATAAAGTGCAGTTCAATGTTTTCAGGTGTGGCTACTTCGTCGTTGTCAAAAGTGGCAGGTTGAAATACGTCTAGTTGATCTAGGCGACGACCTTGCAGTAGCTCAGTTACCGTACGTTCAAGTGCCACTTCAAATGAAGGATGAGCACCAAAAGAGGCAAATACAGAGCCATCCACTGGGTTGATTAGCGTAACACTCATTACAGGGTATTTACCGCCAAGTGAGGCATCTGCAATACGTAAATGGAAGCCATGGCTACGCAACTCTTCACAGGCTTCATGAATTTTAGGGTATTGTTTTACCACATCTTCAGGCACGATTGGTAAGCTAATACCTTCAGCAATAATGCGATTTTTAATGGCGCGCTCAAATACTTCAGATAACCCCTGTACACGGGCTTCAAATTTAGTATTACCAGCACTCATACCATTAGAAACAAAAATATTACCAATCACGTTCACCGGAATATAAATATCTTGGCCGTCGCGCTGGCGGGTATAAGGCACAGTACAAATACCACGCTCAAAATTACCAGAATTAAAATCATAAAGGTGTGAGGCAGTTAATTCACGCTCAGGGTCGAAGTAATCCCATAAGCTTTCATCCATAATCCCTTGTGGTACTTCATCTTCTGCTACTTTAAACCACTT
Organism: Pseudoalteromonas sp. US3C1013; assembly: GCF_048401115.1. GTDB lineage: Bacteria > Pseudomonadota > Gammaproteobacteria > Enterobacterales > Alteromonadaceae > Pseudoalteromonas > Pseudoalteromonas undina. The sequence goes on from NZ_CP183075.1 coordinate 3,275,031, forward strand.
TTCGTTCGGGTAATGAGTAAAGTCACCATTGGCAAATTCTTCACCTAAGTAAAAATCAGCAAAAAAGTAGTTACAGCTTAAACGCTCAAAATATTCACCTAGCGCAGAAGCGATAGAGGCTTTATCAGTAGCACCTTTACCGTTAGTAAACATCACACCACAGTCGCTATCTTTTATATGAACTGAATAACAGTTTGCTACAGGGTTAAGCCATAGCGCTTCTTCAATATTAATATTTAGCGCTTTTAGCTTGTTTTGCATGGTAGAGATAGACGATTCTAAATCGCGGTCTTTACCTTTAATAAATGTTTTTTCAGTCATTTTGATCTCAACTAGGTCTGCACAATACATGAACTGTGTATTATCGTGGATTTTGATGTTTATTTCACCCTTTACCCGCTTTTCGTAGCGTTTTTAATAGAACGATTATGAATATATGCTAATAATAGTTTATTGAAAAAGTTGAAGGGTATGTTTATGTTTAAAGTAATCAAACGGTTGCTATTAATTGTTGTGATTTTAGCGCTAGGGGGGACTGCTATTGTATACGGCGTGTTGACTCTAAGTTTACCTACTCTTGATGGTAAAGGCCGAAGCGATTCGGTAACGCAGCCAGTTAAAGTTGCTCGAGATACGCTTGGCCAAGCTGTTATTACTGCAGCAACTCGCCACGATGCTGCCTATGGCTTAGGTTATGCTCACGGGCAAGACCGCTTTTTTCAAATGGATTTACTTAGACGTAATGCCGCAGGTGAGCTCAGTGAGCTATTTGGTAAAGCCGCGCTCGCTCTTGATAAAAAAATGCGCTTTCATCAATTACGTAAACGTAGCCAAACAATTTTAAAAACTCTCCCTGAAGCCGATAAGCAACTACTAAAAAGCTATGCACAAGGGGTAAACGAAGGACTTGCGCAAGTAGGGTACCCAAGTTTTGAATACCTACTTACAGGGGCTGAGCAACAACCATGGCAAAGCGAAGATAGTCTGTTAGTTATTTTTAGCATGTATTTAGATTTACAAACTGCGACCTTTGAGCGCGACCAAGCTTTAATTCAAATACAGCAGCAATACGGCGCAAAAATGGTTGAATTTTTAACCCAACCAAGCCAATACCAAGCAGCATTAGATGGCAGTGTTTTAACACCTTATTCTCAAACTATACCTCAGTTACCAACGCAGCCATTAGCGGCGATTAAAAGCATTACTGCTAATTTAGAAGTAGGCAGTAATAACTGGGCAGTGACCGCAGATTTAACTAATACTCAAGCTGCGATGCTTTCAGATGATATGCACTTATCAATGGCGGTGCCGGTTATTTGGTATCGAGCGCAGCTTAATTACACTCATAACAATCAAGCGTATCAGGTAACCGGTGTTTCGTTACCAGGAGCACCTGCCATTGTGGTTGGCAGTAATAATAAAATTGCATGGGGATTTACTAATGGCTATATAGATACAGCCGACTGGATTGCATTAACTGATAGCAGTAAAACATGGCAAGTAAATGAAGTAATTACCTTGGATAATGGCAACGATGAAATCTATCCCTTAACGCTAAGTGAGTATGGCCCTGTTAAATACATTAACAATCAGCCTTATGCCTTAAGTTGGGCTGCGCATCAGCCGTATGCCGTTGATATGCAATTGTTACAGCTTGAGCAGGCTGAAACAGTGGATGATGCCCTTAATATTGCAAGTAACGTGGGTATTCCGGTACAAAACTTAATGGTGGTAGATAGTCAAGGCAGTGCCGCTTGGAAACACATGGGCGGTATTCCTGCACGAACAGCACCTAGTGAATTTGCCATTAATGAAAATGAATATTCAGCAACTTGGCAGCAAAATGAAGTTATTCGCCCGTTTGTTAAAAACCCTGAGAGTGGGCGCTTGTGGACAGGGAATTCGCGAGTGGTCTCTGCTGAGGATAATGCACGTTTTGGTAATGGCGGCTATGCCTTAGGTGCTCGTGCGATGCAAATTCGCGATCGGTTGTTTGAAAAGCAGCAGTTTAACGAAGGTGACTTTTATCAATTACAGTTAGACAATCAAGCGCGCTTTTTAACTCCTTGGCATGGCTTATTACTTGAGCAGTTAAAACAGCAGCCAGAACACTATGCAGATTATATCAATGCATTGGATAACTGGCAGCAATGCGCCTGCTCAACCTCCGTTGGTTATACTTTAGTTAAGACGTATCGTGATGAACTAATAAATATTTTATTTAGTAGTATTGAAGCCAGTCTCAATCAGCAGGATGGTACATTAAGTTATGTAAAACGCGATTTAGAGCCCGCTGTTTGGCAGTTAATAAAAGCGCAGCCAGCAAGTTGGGTTAACCCGCAATTTACGAATTGGGAGCAGCAATTACAGGCAGCTTTTGAGCAAACTCTCGCGCAGTTAACAGCAAAGTTTGGTAATAACATTCAAAACTGGCAATGGGGTAAAGTAAACGAATTAGCGATTGAACACCCATTTGCTAAACAAATACCTCTATTGAGTAAGCTACTAAATATGCCTACCGCTCCAGGGTTTGGTGATAGCTATATGCCTGCCGTACAAAAAACCAGTTTTGGCGCATCGCAGCGATTTATTGCCCAACCTGGACATTTAGAAAGTGCCATTTTAACAGTGCCTGGAGGGCAATCAGGGCACCCGCTTTCTGAGTTTTATCGAGCCGGTTTTGATGAATATGTAGAAGGAAAGCACACCCCATTGTTACCGCAAACATTCATGCATCAAATTGAAATAGTGCCTATGAGCGACTAGCTTTGGATGCAGAGTGAGCTAAATAAGTTGCTATCACGTTTTATAACCATGATTATTAATTATAGGGTTACAACAATGAAAAAATTACTACCGGCATTAATAACGACTTTACTACTAAGCAACTACGCGGCTGCGGATGACAATCCAGTTACAGCTAAGCAACTGAGCGAGCATGTATACGTCCTATACGGACAAGGTGGCAACATTGCAGCCAGCGTAGGGGATGATGGCATATATATCATTGATGATCAGTTTGCCAAACTCTCAGACGATATTAAAAAAACCATTAGCGACTTAAAGCCAGGCAGTGCAGAGTTTGTAATTAACACTCATCATCATGGCGATCACACCGGTGGTAACGAAAACTTTGCTAAAGCCGGAGCCCATGTTATTGCCCACAATAATGTACATAAACGCCTAAAAGAAAAACATGGCGAAGGGTCGGATTACCTACCACGAATTAGTTTTGGTGATGATTTAACACTGCACTTTAATAATGAGCAAGCGCATGTTGTGCATTATCAACATGCCCATACCGATGGCGATGCGGTGATTTTTTTCAATAATGATAATATTGTGCACATGGGCGATATTTACTTTAACTTTGGCAGCCTACCGTTTGTTGATGTAGACAGTGGGGGTAGCGTTGATGGTGTTTTAGCGGCGGTTGATGATGTGATTAATCAGGTTGATGATAAAACCCAAGTTATTCCTGGTCATGGCCCGCTAAGTGACCGTTCAGGACTGATCACGTATCGTAAGCTGGTGCAAAAAGCGAAAGATGTTATGCTAAAAGCAATGCAAAATGACGCCAGTTTAGAGCAGGTACTTAAAGCAGATCCATTGTCAGAACTTGGCCTTGAATATGCTAATTGGTTACCTAAAGAGCGGGTAACCACACTTTTTTATCGCAGTTTAAAGTAGCGCAAAGCGCGAATAAAAACGCATAAACCTAATAAAGCTGAGCATGTGTTCAGCTTTTTTGATTCTTACATGCCCCAAGGAGTTGCGTATGTCGGCAGAAAAAACCCATCTTGAAATTTGTAACTTAACCCGAGAACAATACCCACAAATTAAAACCTTGATGGACGAAGCTTACCCCGACCTAGGCGGCGCATGGCCAAGCCATACTATTTTTAGACTCATAGATCAGTTCCCTGAAGGGCAAATCGGTATTGTGGATGACGGCGTGCTGGTGGGTTTAGCGCTGAGTGTACAGGTAGATTATGCGCGTTTTTCAAACCCGCATACCTATGAAGATATTGCCGATGGCCACGACCGAGTATTTAGCGACACCACAGGGGATGCTTTATACGGTTTGGATGTTGCTATTAGTGAACAATACCGTGGCATGCGTTTAGGACGCCGTTTATATGATGCGCGAAAAGAATTGTGCCGTCAGTATAATTTACGCGCTATTTTAGCGGGTGGCCGTATTCCGCGTTATTACAATCACAGCAGTGAAATGACCCCGATGGAATACATTGCTAAGGTCGATCAAAAAGAGCTGTATGACCCCATACTCAGTTTTCAATTAGCCAATGACTTTCAGGTTAAACGATTATTAAAAAAATACTTACCTGAAGATCAGGAGTCGGTCGGTTATGCCACATTACTTGAGTGGAATAACATTATGTATGAGCCAACCGACACCGTTATTGAGTCAACTAAATCAATCGTGCGCGTAGGAGCTGTGCAATGGCAAATGCGCTGTGTTGAATCGGTTGAAGAAATGCTTAAGCAAGTTGAATACTTTGTTGATACGGTATCTGATTACAAAAGCGATTTTATTTTATTCCCTGAGTTTTTTAATGCGCCATTGATGGGATTAACTGAACAAAGTAACCAAACCGAGGCAATTCGGTATTTAGCCGAATACACTGAGACCTTTAAAAACGCCATGTCGCGTATGGCGATAGAATACAACGCCAACATTATTACCGGCTCAATGCCGCTTGCCGAAGACGATAAAATATATAACGTTAGTTATTTATGCCATCGCAGCGGTAAAATAGACGAGCAACGTAAAATTCATATTACCCCGCATGAACAAAACGATTGGGTGATCCAAGGCGGTGATAAAATTGCTGTATTCGATACAGATGCAGGCCGTGTAGGTATTCAAATTTGTTATGATGTCGAATTTCCTGAGTTGTCACGTATTTTGGCCACCCAAGGTTTGGATATTTTATTTGTGCCATTTTGGACTGACACTAAAAATAGTTACTTGCGTGTACGCCATTGTGCCCAAGCACGTGCCATTGAAAACGAATGTTATGTGGTTATTGCAGGCTCTGTGGGTAACTTACCTGAAGTAGAAAGCTTAGATGTGCAGTTTTCACAGTCGGCGGTACTAACCCCATCGGACTTTTCATTTCCGCACGATGCCACACTAAATGAAGCCACCACCAATACAGAAATGTTATTATTTAGCGACTTAGATATGGATAAGTTAAAAATTCTTCACAGTGAAGGGACAGTGCGTAACTTAAAAGACCGCCGTCACGATTTGTATGAAGTGATATTGAAAAAGAGAGATATTTAATGGCGTGGATGTATTTAATTATTGCTGGGTTACTTGAGATTGGCTGGCCTATAGGGTTAAAAATTTCTCAAACCCCTGAAACTCGTTGGCAGGGCATCGCGATTGCCATTGCGTTTATGGTCGCGAGCGGCTTTATGTTGTGGTTGGCGCAAAAGCAAATATCTATGGGCACGTCGTACGCAGTATGGACGGGTATTGGTGCTGCTGGTACGTTTTTAGTGGGTATATTATTTTACGGTGATGCCGCCACGTTTGGTCGTATTGCTGGTGTGTTAATGATTATTTGTGGTGTCATCACCTTAAAAATTAGTCATTAATTGTTAGATTAAACAAGCGCAGGTTGATACCTGCGCTTTTTTAGCTGCTCGGCAGCATTACCAATATCGCAGCCACTGCAATCAATAATAGCCCAGCGCTATCTTGGCGTTTTAGCGGTTGTTTTAACCATAAAACAGCAATCAATATCGTAAAAAATACTTCTATCTGGCCGAGCGTTTTTACATAGGCAACATGTTGCAAGCTCATTGCGCTAAACCAACCTATTGATCCCAAGCAACTAAATATACTCACCGTACAAGTCATGCCCTTATGCTGAAACATAGTTTTAAATGTATCGCGTTCCTTTAAGGCAATATAAATACACAGCATCAGTGTTTGTAAACTAATAACAAGCAATAAAACCCATGCAGGCGCATACGGAAAAGCTATACCTGAGCTTAAACTGGCTTCTCTGATCCATGACGATGACAACGCAAACGAAGTGCCGCAGGCAAGTCCTGTTAATGCTGTTTTTAAGCTAAAGTGTTTCACATTGGCGATACCACTTAATAGCAATACCGCAATTGCACCAATAAACACGCCAAACCAACCAAGTAATGAAAGCGTTGAGCCAAAAAACAGTAACCCGAGTATGGCCGCCATAAGCGCTTCACTTTTAGCTAGGCCGGCGCCTACAGCAAAATTATTCATTTTAAATAATTTAACCATGAGTCCCGTGGCAATAATTTGCACTATGCTGGCACCAATAATGTAGCTAATAAATAAAGGGTTGAATGAAGGAAAGGGAGCATCTTGGTAATAATAAAGCGCATATAAATACAGCCCAGCAATAGGGCTTGCCATAATAAAGCGGGCTAATGTAACGCCAGCAATGCTCACATGAGTGCTTAATTTACTTTGCAGAGCATTGCGCCATGACTGCATAAATGCAGCAAAAATAGTCAGTAAAATCCAAATCATCTTAAACAACATACAATAAGCGGAGGAGTAATTTAGCAGTACTGTGACATGAAAGCGACCATCAAAAAGGCATAATGAATATTCATCACCTGCGACAATTTGCCACAGTGACGCACTGCTTAAATCGGCTATAGTGTCTGGGATGTTACTACTAGCCGCCAGAACTCAGGTTATTCATATTTGGCGGCTTTTTTCTATTTGCTGTGTTATTTTGAGTTATAAAAAATAACTTGAGAATGATAATGACAACTTTATTAGTTTGCGCCTTAATGGCAGTGACTATGCCTTACGTTGCAAGAATCCCAGCTATTATAGAAATGAATAAGCTCGGTGGTTACGATAATAAACATCCGCGGCAACAACAAACACAACTTACAGGACTCGGAGCACGGGCGCTGGCTTCTCATCAAAACTGTTTTGAATCGTTAGCGGTTTTTGCCGTTGCTTTGGCTGCTGTATTAGGCACAAACAATGTTAATGCCGTAACCGAAACTTTAGCGATGACGCATATTGTAGCGCGTATTTTATTTTGTACTTTTTATTATTTAAACCTCGATATTATTCGCTCGATCACTTGGCTGGTAGGCATGGGAACCGCTATTGGCATGATCGCCGTCAGTTTATAACGAGAATAAGCAAAAACCACAAAGCAAGCAGCCTAAAAGGGTGCTTGCTTTATAGTCTTAAACACTTATTCCCATTAATGCGATATGTTAACTCGCTCTATTAAATCACTTTTTGTAACTGTACTGTTGAGTGCAAAATCAAGTTGTATTAGTACGTTTTGTTGTCCCATTGATGAAGGTGTATATTGCCATTGCATCAGTGCTCTTTTTGCTTCTTTGTTAAAGACTGCTTCTGGTTCAGCTTTTACAACAGTAATGTTAGCTGTTTTGCCTGCTGGGGTTATGTCGTATTTTAATACCACTGAACCGCTAATGCCTTGTTCCGCCGCTTGTTTTGGGTAAAGCGGTTCGATTCGCATTACGGGAGCGATAGATGTTTCTTTTTTAGCTGATGCTTCAGGTTGCTTTGCTACTGCTAAGCCACTGAGCAAGCTTGCTGCTATAAGTAACGCGCTTCCTTTTGCTAGGCGCGAATGTGCGCCGTTATGTTTGATATTAGTAAGTCGTTGTAACATGGTTTTTTTATCTCCGTAGTGTGAATAAGCCATCAGACCCGCTGGCGCATTGGCAGCGCAGTTTACTAAGGCTTTGCTGTATAAAATTTGTTGCTGTGTGGTTTTATTACTTAGTACCCGTTCATCACAAGTTAGCTCCTGCAAACGTCTACAGCTTGCGTATGCCATCCAAGCTAAAGGGTTAAACCACATTAAAATTGTAGCCAGTAATAGCAGCGCATTTGTTAGGTTATCTTTGCGTTTTATATGCACATTTTCGTGCTCTAAAATAAGCGCCAATGTGGCTTTATCAAACAGAGTATTGTAGTTGTGTGGTAAAACTAGCTTGCTATTTAGTACCCCAATTACCATAGGTGTTGCCACTTGATGACTAGTAAAGGTTTTTACCCCTGAGCTTATTTCTGCTTGTAAATTTGTTACTTCACAAAGCTGTAGGTTGCTTACAAATCGGTGGTGAATAATCCAAGTGACGAATAAAAGCAGTGCCGTAATAACTACATAAAATAGCGCCCAGTTAATACTAATAGTGCTTATTAATGGTTGATTAGGTGTAATGATATAATGACTAATTGGACTGTTTTGTAATGGCCTAATTGCATTGGGTAAATTAGCGATAAGCAGCGAGGCTGGTATTAACCACACTAATTTATAAATAAGCTGCGAACCAATTGCTTTTAAGCCAAAGCGCTCAAGTAAAACAAATCCTGCAAACAACAGACTCAATAATAGCTGTTGCTCTATTAGCCAATTAAAGCTTGTTTGAATAACCATGAGAATCCCTTACTTTTGGTTTTTTTCCCAGTCATCTATGACTTTTTTAAGCTCGTTTATATCTTGTTGAGAGAGTTTTTCTGATTTCGCAAAACCACTTACCAACGGAGCTATACGGCCACTAAAAAAACGCTCAATAAAGTTCTGGCTTTCTTTTTGGGTGTAATCAGCACGATTTATACAGGGGGTGTAAATATATTGGCGGCCTTCTTTTTCAAAGCTAAGCGCTCCTTTTTTAACTAATCGACCTAGTAAGGTTTTAATGGTTTTTTCGTGCCATTGTTTATCATCACTCAAGCGCTCAATAATTTGGCTGGCATTAGCGGGGTAGCTAATCCATAGCGCATCGAGTACTTTAAATTCTGCTTTTGATAATTCGATCATTTTATTGCCTACAAGTGTAATCTTTAATTTAAGACTACACTTGTAATCTATTTTTGCAAGTTTATTTTATATTTTTTAATCGCATTAAAGTGAGGGGGGTAGCGTGAGCTTGTTAGCCTAAAATGTCGCTTTTATTAATTTTTATAAACTGGTTTTCAGGTAAATTTAAATGGTCTAACAGTAATTCACTTATTTGTACGCGGTATAAATCAATCACTTTGTAACCACAGTAATGCGCCATTTTACGAATTTGTCGATTTAGTCCTTGTTTTAAAATAATACTAAACTGATTGTCAGTGATTTTAGTCACCTCACACGGCAAAGTCATTTGCTTATCGACAGGGACGCCTGCAGCCATTTTTTCGCAAAAATTCTCATCTAAAGGTTTATTGACGGTTACTAAATAGCGTTTAGGCTGATGAAAGTCAGGGTGGATCAGCTGGTTACAAAAATCTCCATCATTGGTCAAAATAAGCAATCCGCGTGAGTCTTTATCAAGGCGACCAATAGGGTATACCCGTGTTAGTTGCGGTAAATGATGAATAAGGCTGCTTGGGTCGTGCTGATTGAGTTTACAATCAATTCCTACTGGTTTGTGATAAGCAAAGTAGACTAAATCGGCAGGGCCTTTAATGGCTTGGCCATTAACAATGACACTGTCGTTTTCGTCCACATGATCAATATGATTTGCGGGGCGATTATTAACCATGACCACACCTTCGTCAATCAAACGCGAGGCCTGCTTGCGTGAGCAAACACCGGCATGCGCTATGTACTTTGCGAGTCGAATTTTTGTATCCATGATAGCGCGTAATTAAAAAAATCTGATCGCAATTATAGCAAAGCTGCGTATTGATTACTTGGACAGTTAATTTAACAGTAGGTAGGTTAATATGGGTATTCAATTTTCAGAACTAAAAAAGCATCAGCCATTACAAAAAGTGGTGGTTCATTCACTGGAAATGGCCTTGTATCAAGTGTCTGTTGTCATTAATAATGTTGAATACTATGTACAAGAAAGTGATGGTGAATTTGTAAAGGCAGTCAGCCCATTACATATTCAAAAACGCTTTGAAGACATTGCCTACGCGCAAATGATGCTCAGGCATACCAGCGCTTATGATGAAATGTGTGGTCAACCGGAAAAAATTTCTAGTAATATGCTTGAAGTTCCCTTTGGACAAAATAACCTGTTTTAACATTAGGTATTTGCTAAAATAGGTCAATTTGGAATAGCTAATGTACCTATTGCAGGCAGAAAATACTGAGCAATTAAACCAAGCACTGCGTGTTAATATGCTTGAGTTTAATGCTCAACACTTCGACGCAGAGCGCCAAGCTCTCGGCTTTAAATATCTCGATAAACAGCATGAATTAGTTGCCGGTATAAGTGGTCATGTATTTGGCAATTGGCTGCTAATAAGTTGGTTGTGGTGTGCTGAATCGGCACGAGGCAATGGCTTGGCTGATTCGTTATTAACATCACTTGAAAATGCAGCAATTGAAATGGGTGCCGTTCAGGCTCAGCTTGACACCCTAGACTTTCAAGCCAAGCCTTTCTATGAAAAGCGTGGTTATCAGGTTAAATATCAATTAAATAATTATCCGCTCAGCGGTACGCGCTACTTTATGGAAAAGCCGCTGGTAGAGGCTAAATAATGCTGATTTGAATATTACTCTTTTGTGGTTAAAGGCGTGCCATCAAAGCTAATGCCTAAAAACGGTGTTGCCTCGGGCGCTAACATAAACGTACGAATATTCATGTGATCATCGGCACTTGGGTTGTCTAGTACATCTTCACGGTAAAATTTACCAAAACAATCTAAGGTATTTTGTTTACTAAGACCGTTGAGCTTAGCAAATGCAAAAATTTTGCACGAACCGTTATTTTCACTCGCAGAACTTAATAACCCATGGTTACTGAAGCTGCATGCTGTAAAAGTATAGTGCTCATCAATAACGGCCATAGTATCAGCAAAGCTAATACTTTTTGGCTCATCTGCGAGCGTTGTTAAATAATCTGTGAGCGTCATACGCTGTCCTTGTTATTATAATATGGAGTTAATTAACTAACTCTAACTTATATTATTAGTAAAACAAGCATAGGTTATATTAAATGGGTTAACGCATGAATGTTGGTTATTTCAATATCAGCCAGCCCTTTGTAGGCATAAGTTTGTGCTTGATTATTCAGCCATACAGACTGACAGCCAGCGTTGTTAGCACCTTGCACATCGCTATCAAGGCTATCACCTATGTGCAAAATATCGCTGTTTTTGATACGTAAATGTGTTGCGGCTTGATCAAATAATGTTGTGTGTGGTTTAGCTTTACCATGCAAGCCTGCTTGTAACACCAGTTCAAACTTATCTTTTAAATTAAATCGATCAACCTCTACATTACCGTTAGTAATGGCAATCAATTTGTAGTGTTGACTTAGTTTATCAAGCAATATTAGTACGTCTTCGCTCACCGTAATATTGCTTCGCTCATCAGCAAATGCTTGATACGCCTTATGTACATGATGCTCTATTTCATCACCTTTAAAACCTAATTCAGACAACACTAAGCGCAAGGTATGCTTACGCCATTGTGTGACGTCATCAATAAGTTCTGGCTGCTGTAGTGCCGCGAGTTCACGGCATTGCTGCCAAAACTGTGGTCCTTGTTTTTTGTAGCCTGGTAGCGCATTTAAATAATCAATTTGCGCCTGAACGGCTGCGGTTATGATAGGGCGGTTATCGTACAAGGTATCGTCTAAGTCAAAACTTAGCACAGAAAAAGGAGAAATTGCGCGATTAAATCGGATCATAGTTGCTGCTCTAATCGGTTCTTTTTTTAGCACGTGGGTGGGTGTTATCGTACACCTTGGCTAAGTGCTGAAAATCTAAATGAGTATAAACTTGGGTTGCAGATAAACTACTGTGGCCTAATAACTCTTGCACTGCTCGTAAATCCCCAGACGACTCTAAAATATGCGACGCAAATGAGTGGCGTAATTTATGCGGATGAACTTGCGAGCTAATACCTTGCTTTATCCCCCATTCTTGCATACGCAAACGAACTTGGCGTACAGAAATACGGCTTTTTTTGCTACTCAAAAATACTGCATGTTCATCTGAGCCCATAAATAGTGGGCGAACTGCTAGCCAATTGTTTAACGCCTCAAGTGCTTTAGAGCCAACCGGTATTAGGCGTTCTTTTGCGCCTTTGCCCCGCACTAATATTTCACCGCTACGAGTGTTTATATCTTGCATGTTAGCGCCAACTAACTCACTAATGCGTAAGCCTGATGAATACATCAGTTCCATCATCGCTTTATCACGAATGGCAAGTGGATCATCATCGGGTATTTCGAGTAAACGAGCCATTTGGTCAACATCAAGGTTTTTAGGTAAAGGCCGCGCAAATTTAGGGCCTTTTATGCCCTGTGCCGGATTATGGTAATGCGCTTGCTCAGTAATATTTTTTGCTTTTAAAAATTTATACAAACTACGTATGCAGCTTAATTTTAAGCTGATTGTTCTGCCACTTAATTGTTTTGTCCGCAGTGCCATACTGTAACGACGAATATGCTCACTTTGTACCGCAAACCAATTGTCGCACAGTTTATTAAAATACAAGGCGGCAAAACCTAATTGGCTGACATACTGATTAACGGTGTGCGCTGAATATTGACGTTCAAATTTTAAGTAATCACTAAATAATGTAATGGGTGTACGCCAGCTATCGCTTAAGTCGCTTATATTTGGCGCGTTATCGCTCATGCCAGTTCCAGTAACCGTATTTGCAATGAGCGCACAAAATCTAATACAAATAAGTTATCTTGTGAGGGCTCAAAGTGGTTTTCATCGTGGCTGCCAAAAGCCAAAATTGCGTAGGGGTTACTCGGCTCACCAATTAAATAAAGTGCGGTCGATTGGGTATCATTGTTGAAGAGTAAGTCGCGTTCTTGCTGATTTACACGGCCTAAATAATGATTACTATCTGACAGTCTATGCTTTACTAACTCTTCAAAGGCATTATCGTATCTAACGAGTTTGCATTCATTAATAGTCGGGCTCATACAAATAATATTGCGTAAGTTACTGGCCAGTGTATTAAAGTCGTAATTACTCCACAGCTGTCGGTGACATTGGCTAAATAAACGATAAACCAGTTCATTCTGGGTCGCATTTTTGCTCATGCTGTCTATTTGATTTTTTAGCTGTGTATTGTGCTCGCGTAATTGGCGCTGCTGAATATGCACTAATGAAGTAGCACCCTGTACTTGCTGTTGTAACTCAAGTTGCGCTAACAGCTTAGGTTGCTCAATTAAAAAATCAGGATGCTGTTGTAAGTAATCTATTACTTGCTGTTTAGTTAATTCACTCATAGTGCAACTTGCCCATCAAATACATGTTCAGCGGGACCTGTCATACGCACTGGATGGCCCTCGCCACTCCAGCGCACTTGTAAGCTACCGCCGGGTAAATCAACTTGTACTGTACTGGTGAGCTTATTTTGGATAAAACCAATCACCATGGCAGCACACGCGCCGGTACCGCAAGCAAGTGTTTCGCTTACACCACGCTCCCATACTCTGAGTTTAATGTGCTCTTGAGAGATAACCTGCATAAAGCCAATGTTCGCGCGTTGTGGAAAACGCTCATGGTTTTCAAGCAACGGGCCTAGGGTATCCACTTGGGCTGTTTCTATATCGTCTACTTCCATTACGCAATGAGGGTTACCCATAGATACGGCACCACTAAAAACGGTATGCTCTTCTGCGCGAATAATATAAGTCAGCTCACGTTTGGTTGCTTTGAGTGGAATTTTATTTGGCTCAAAATTAGGGTGACCCATATTAACGGTTACTTGACCGTCTTTTTCAATATACAGGGTGAGATTACCAGACTTAGTCGACACGCTGATTTTATGTTTATTGGTTAAGCCTTTCATGCGTACAAAGCGGGCAAAGCAGCGCGCACCGTTACCACATTGTTCTACTTCGTGGCCGTCAGCGTTAAAAATACGATAGTGAAAATCGAGATCGGGTGAGTAAGGGGCTTCAACCATCAGTAGTTGGTCAAACCCAATGCCGAAATGGCGATCGGCCAGCTTTTTGATTTGATCACGGGATAAAAAAACGTTTTGTGTAATGTTATCAATCACAACAAAGTCGTTACCTAAGCCGTGCATTTTGGAAAAATTAACTAACATAGCGCTCTAATTCGGTTTTGCTCTGTGCTAATCATGCCACAGAGCAGCTAGTTGGCAAAAACGTTTATGGTAAAACTTTCTCACCTTGGTATAAGCTTTCGATAGTTTCGCGTTCGCGAATAAGGTGATGTTGCTCACCATCGACCATTATTTCGGCAACTCGTGGACGTGAGTTATAATTTGAGCTCATGGTAAAACCATAGGCTCCAGCGCTTCGCTGTACTAACAAATCACCTTGTTTGAGTGCCAGTGGTCGGTCTTTACCTAAAAAGTCACCGGTTTCACACACCGGGCCAACCACGTCATAGTTGTGGGTAGGTGTTTCGTCATCACGCACTGATACAGGAATAATTTTTTGCCATGCTTGATACAGTGATGGGCGTAACATGTCGTTCATACCCGCATCTACAATCGCAAAATACTTGTCTTGGTTTTGTTTAATAAACTCAACTTGTGTTACTAAAATCCCCGCGTTTGCGGCAATGGCTCGCCCGGGCTCAAAAATCAGTTCTAGGTGACGGTAATTTGCAAGGCGCTGCGTTACTTGTGCTGCATATTCACTTGGGTGTGGAGGTTGTTCGTCGTCGTAGGTTACTCCAAGGCCTCCACCTATATCTAAATGGCTTAGCTCAATACCTGCATTTTTTAATTCATCAATTAATGCCAGTAGTTTATCAAGCGCCTCTAAAAACGGTTTGGTTTGTGTAAGCTGTGAGCCAATATGGCAATCTACGCCAACAATCGTTAAGCCAGGTAATGATGCCGCATGTTGATACACACTTAATGCAGACTCGATTCCAATACCAAACTTATTTTCTTTAAGTCCAGTAGAAATATACGGATGTGTTTTGGCATCAATATCGGGATTAACACGAATAGAAATTGGCGCGTCTAAATTAAGCTCGCAGGCCACTTCTGAAATGCGCTCAAGCTCTGAAATTGACTCAACATTAAAACATTTAATGCCTAACTCTAACGCATAAGCAATTTCGTCAGCCGTTTTAGCAACCCCAGAAAATACCACTTTGTTAGCAGCGCCTCCGGCTTTTATCACCCGTGCTAATTCGCCTTTTGAGACAATATCAAAACCCGCTCCAAGTCGTGCCAATATGTTTAACACCGCAATATTTGAATTTGCTTTAACGGCATAACACACTAGGCTTTTGTGATCTTGAGTCGCATTAGCAAACGCTAAATAATGGCGTTCAAACGTGGCTCTGGAATACACATAACACGGCGTACCATAGTGCTGTGCAATGGTTGCTACGCTGACATCTTCAGCAAATAGTTGGTTGTTTTTATAATTAAAAAAATCCATTTACTGCTCCTGTTGTTGCTCGGCGGGTGTTTGTTTGTTAGGAATGTCAGTTGGCTGCTTTTGTTCAGCAGGCTGCTCGGGTAAGTACAGCGGGCCGCTTTGGCCACAGCCAGCTAATGCACACAACAATACGGTGCTGATTAATAGTTGTTTTAATTGTAAGGTATATGTCGCTTTCATTAGATTAATACGGTTGCTGGCTTTATAATCGCAGAGTAACAGAATATCTAAAAAATGCAGCTATTCGCGGATGATTTTATTCCTGTTACACTAGCTCTATAAACATGCACCCATTATTTAGGCGCCTCGCCTGCAAAGGAAATTAACGATGACTGATCACGAATATCACCAGTTAGCAGAAGCTCTTATGTTCACTATTGAAGAACAAGTTGATGATTGTGAAGCAGATTTAGATTATGAATCGGCTCAAGGTATTTTAGAAATTATTTTTCCAGATCGCAGTAAGATTGTGATTAATAAGCAAGCACCTTTGCACCAAGTATGGGTAGCAACAAAATTTAATGGTCACCATTTTGAAATGCGTGATGGGCAATGGATTGATAACCGCTCGGGTGCAGAGTTTTGGAGCTTCATTAACGAAGCGTCTACACGCCAAGCGGGTCAAGAAATTAAATGGCAATCAACACTATGAGTTTAGGGTTTGTAGAATACCCAGCGCAAAGCGCCCATAAAGCCACGGTGATTTGGCTGCATGGCTTAGGTGATTCAGGTGATGGTTTTGCACCTGTTGCCCCGCAGCTCGACTTACCTACTGAGTTAGGAGTGCGTTTTATTTTTCCGCACGCGCCTATGCAGGCTGTTACAGTTAATGGCGGTATGCAAATGCGCTCATGGTACGACATTAAATCTATGGATTTAGATAAACGTGCCGATGAGCAAGGGGTTAGAGAATCAGCTGCAAAAGTTGAGCAACTCATTACACAAGAAATTGCTAACGGCATACCTGCCAGTAAAATTATTTTAGCGGGCTTTTCGCAAG
Source organism: Pseudoalteromonas sp. US3C1013 (assembly GCF_048401115.1). Taxonomy (GTDB): domain Bacteria; phylum Pseudomonadota; class Gammaproteobacteria; order Enterobacterales; family Alteromonadaceae; genus Pseudoalteromonas; species Pseudoalteromonas undina. The sequence goes on from NZ_CP183075.1 coordinate 3,291,397, forward strand.
GTGGTGTTGTATCTCTGCATTTAGCACCGCGTTTAGAACAAAAGCTGGCTGGTGTAATGGCGCTGTCAACCTACATGTGTGTGCCACATAAATTGGCAGATGAAGCAAAACAAACACAGTTAAATATATTTATGGCTCATGGTAGCCAAGATGACGTTGTACCGCATAGCGCGGGTAGAAGTGCGTTCGAAGTATTATCAACGCATAACATGGATGTAAGTTGGCAAGAATACCCAATGGGGCATCAGGTTTGTACACAAGAGTTACAAGCTGTGCGCCAATGGTTAATTTCTCGCTTAAGTTAGTTTAGGAGCCGCTGAGGGTCAAAATGAGTCAAAAAATAGTAATAACAGCAAATGTAAAACGTGAACCACAGGTAAGCGAACCTAACGTGAGCTATGAGTGGCATTGGCGTCGGATTGTGAGTATTTCTATGTTGGTGATTATGATCTCTGCAGCGGTTATTTACGGCCTGTCTAGCGCCGTGAATGCTGATCAAGGGACGTCGCATCCTAATGAGCAGCTTGATTTTACTGAGCAACAAACAGCAATTGTGTCGCTAAGCGATGATAATGCAGCACCAGTAGAGAGTGAAAAAGCCATAGATGCAGATGAGGAGCAGGCAAGCAGTGTCGCGATTGCAGACCCTAAAACCTTTTCCTCAGTTGAGCAAAAATCAGCTTCTATTACTGAACCGGTACCATCGGAGCCTGAAGTTCAACAAAGTATTATTAAGCAAGAAGTAGAGCCAACGATCACTGCTGAGCCTGAAGAAGCAACCATTGCAGCAATAGACACTCAAGACCCTGAAGTTGAGACTGTTAGGGCAAAGCCAGTTGAGCAAAAGAAATTTGCTGCATCCGCACACATTGCTAGTGTAGCTGTGGGAGCCAAAATAGATACAGCCACAATTAGCCGTGCAGTTCTGACTCGCAGTGTCAGTAACCGTGAGCCAACCAATGTATTTGCCGCCGATGTGCGTTTGAATCAATTTGAAGAGTCGCTGTCATTTTTTAGTGAGCTTAAAAACTTACAGGGACAGCAGGTAAAACATGTGTGGTTATTTGAAGGTGAAATAATGGCTGAAGTGGCGCTTAAGGTCACTTCTCCGCGTTACAGAACGTACTCAACTAAAAATATTATGGATACTCAATTAGGGCATTGGCGCGTTGATGTAGTTGATGAAAACGGGCTGCTCATCGCTCAAAAAGAATTTAGAGTTTTAGCAAATTAAATAGCCTTAGATTGAATAAGTTTTAATTCTAAAAGCTAGTAATTATTAATGGATATTTTATGACTGAAAAAACAAAGTTAGTTCGCATTGCCACTCGTAAAAGTGCATTGGCACTCTGGCAGGCTGAATTTGTAAAAGCGCAGCTAGAGCATTTTCATGATGACGTGCGTGTAGAGCTCGTGCCAATGTCGACTCAAGGTGACATTATTCTAGATACACCGCTAGCTAAAATTGGCGGCAAAGGTTTATTTGTAAAAGAGTTAGAGCAAGCCATGCTAGATGGCCGTGCAGATATTGCAGTGCATTCAATGAAAGATGTGCCGGTAGAGTTTCCGGATGATTTAGAGTTACACACTATTTGTGAGCGTGAAGATCCGCGTGATGCGTTTGTATCAAATAACTTTGCCAATATTGATGCGCTACCACAAGGCGCTATTGTGGGGACTTCAAGTTTACGTCGCCAGTGTCAAGTTAGAGCGATGCGTCCGGATTTAGAAATTCGTGACTTACGTGGCAATGTAAATACACGTTTAGCTAAGCTTGATAGCGGCCAATATGATGCCATTATACTCGCTGCTGCAGGCCTAATTCGTTTAGAAATGGGCGAGCGTATTCGTGACTTTATTGAACCAGAAGTCTCGTTACCTGCTAATGGCCAAGGCGCCGTAGGCATTGAGTGTCGTATAGATGATACCGTGACGAAAGCATTGTTAGCGCCGCTTGAGCATAACGAAACACGTATTCGTGTTAACGCTGAGCGTGCAATGAACCGCCATTTAGAAGGGGGCTGCCAAGTGCCAATTGGTGCTTATGCATTGGTTGAGGGTGACCAAGTACACTTACGTGGTTTGGTCGGTGCGATTGATGGCAGTGAAATTTTACGCGATGAAATTAGCGGTCACGTTGATGATGCTGAAAAGTTAGGTGTAGAGCTGGCTAAAAAATTATTAGCACAAGGCGCAGATAAAATTCTAGCTGACGTATATCGAGACGCATAATGAAACATATCTTGATAACTCGGCCCGAAGGAAAAGGCGCAGCCCTTGCAGAGCAACTTGAGCAAGCGGGTTATCAAGCGTCTTTATATCCAGTTTTAAAAATAACCTACTTAATGCCAACAAACGTTGAATTAAGCCCGCTGGTGAACGCTGACAAAATTATTTTTGTTTCACAGGATGCGGTGCATGCATTAAATGCACTTAAGCCTGCTATTAATACCAAAGCACAGTTTTATGGGGTTGGGCAACAAACAGCTGATACTATTTATGAAGTATTTGGTGTGCGTGCCGCACTACCAAAACAACATGACTCTGAGGGATTACTCGCGCTTAAGTCTTTGGCTGATGTTGATGGCAGTAATATTGTGTTGGTCAAAGGTATTGGCGGGCGACCTGAAATAGCAAAAACCTTGAAGCAACGTGGTGCTTATTTAAATAATTGTGTGGTGTATCAACGTGAGCCAGTAGAGCCTAGCTCAGCTAACTGGATAGACCACTGGCAAAGCCATAATGTACACGGTATAGTCATTACAAGTAATGCTGCAGTTGACGCCATATTTAATACTATCTCGGCGGCGCAACTAACATGGTTACAACAGTGCGAATTTTACGTTGCCAGTGAGCGCATAGGTACTTATTTACAGCAACAAAAAATAAATTCGACCCATATACATACTGCGGCAGGAGCTAGCGACCACGCTATGTTTACCTGCATTAATCAGCAAGGTAGCAAAATGAGTGAACAGTCAGCGACGTCAAAAGTAGAAAAATCAGCGCAGCCAACAGCAAAAAACACCTCTAATACGACTAAAAGTGACTCTGTAAATGCGAATAACCAAACGCAGAGCGCTCCTCAAAAAGTAAGTAAAGTAGGTAGCGTTGCGTTAGTGATTTCCTTGCTTGTTGCCAGCGGTGTGGGTTATGAGTTTTATCAAAAGCTTAATGCCAGTAAAGTGCAAAGTTTAGCAGTTAATACGCTGACAGAACAAAATAAAATGCTACAACAAGAGCTGCAAGCGCTTAAATCTGAGCAGCTTAGTTTGCAGCAAGCGTTGCTTAATAGCGAAGAACAAATCGCTATGGCACTCAATGAAAACTCTGTAAAAAATCAACAAGCATTAAAAGCCGCGCTGCAAAAGGTGCAACAAAGTGGTAATACATTAAATCCACAAGAGGTCACCAGCTTGCAACGCATGGCTGAATTTAAACTGTGGGCAGAACAAGATTACCCAGGCACCAGTGCCGTGCTTAAACGTTTAGATTCATTGTTAAGCGACCATTCTGGTACGCTTGAGTTGCGTCAAGCAATTACACAAGACATACAAACACTCGACAATATTAAACCCGTTGCGACAGAAGCGATTTATTTACAATTAAACAGCGTAATAAAGCGTATTGATGACTTGGTATTTAATGCGGTTAATTTGCCTGAAGAGGCGAGTATAAGTGATGAGAATGCACTCTCTGAAGATGTTAGTGATTGGCAACAAAACATTCTTAATAGTTGGAATAAAATAGTCGATAGCTTTATTACTATTCGCCATCATGAAGGCGTATTAATTGAGCCACTATTAACTGACCGAGAGCGTCATTTAATTACCCAGCGCATCAAGCTTAATATTACTCAGGCGCAAGACGCATTAATGGGTAAACAAGCTAGTATTTATTTTAACGCTTTGAATGATACAAAACGTTTGGTTAATGAATACTTTAAACAAGATGACGATGCAACAAAAGTGGTAATACAGACGTTAGCCAATCTTGAAAAAGAATCGCTTAACTTTAATCCTGAAGTGACACTGCAAAGCACTCAAAAAGTGAAGGAGTGGGCACAATGATAGGGCTGATTATTTTTATTGTCGCTATTGTGTTGGTGCTAGCGATTACCCCCTTTGTGTTAGATGAAAAAGGCTATGTGCTGATTTCATTTAACAATACCACCATAGAGGGCACAATTGTTTCGTTTTGTATTATGGCAGCACTGAGCGCAGCGGCTTTATATTTAACTTATAAGCTAGTGCGTTATTGTTTATCTATATACAGAAACACTAAGCATGGCTTTTTTGCGCGAAGCCAAGAGCGTAAACATGCGGCAATAGAGCAAGCATTGTGGAGCCTCATTAATGATGATTACGAGCAAGTAGAAAGTGCACTATCAAGCAATAGTGTGCCTGCTAAATTTGACGATATACGTTTAGCATTATTAGCAAAAGCCGCACTTGCAAATAATCAGCCAGATAAAGCGCTTGAGCGTTTATTTGAAATCAGCCCAGAGCAACAACTTAAAGTGGCTAAGTTATGGTTAGCTAGTGGCGACAGTAGTGTAATTGAGCCGCAAATACGGGTGGCTGCAGAATCTAAAAAAGCTACGGTACTTGATTTGAAGTTGTACACCGAAGTGTTAGTGCAACAACAGCATTTTAAATTGCTTGAAGACTTTTTACCGCGTTTATTACGCAAAAATGCCTTGAATGATACCCAATGGCAGCAAGTGTTTTTAGCTTATTTTGCTGCGCAAGCAAGTGATGAGTTAACCGCTAAATACCAACATTTAGGTAAAAAGTTGCAGGCGCATGCGCACACGGCTTATTTAACCCAAATGGCCAAAACAGGGCAGTTAGCAAGCATCGAAAATGAGCTAATTAAATTACTCAAGCAAAAACAGCATGATGAGCTGGCTTATATTTTAAGTGAAACTGCACCAAGTAATGCTTATAAGCTGCAATCAAGTATTCAAGAGCGACTAAAAAAAGATGAGCATAATAATGCGTTACTATTAGCGTTAGCGTGTTTAGCCAATGCACAAGGTGATTACGACTTAGCAGCACGTGTTTTTGACAAAGCACTCAATAGCGAAAATAAAGCACAGTATCGACAACAAGCGATATTAAGTTATGAGCACAGTGCACAATTAGATAAGGCACTTGTACTCTACCAATAATCAATTATAGTTATAAATCAATAATAAAAGCGCAGGAGCGACGGTTGTGAAAAATGTATTTACATTATCTTTTAGCCTCGCATGCGCTTATTTCTTTAGTGGTTATCTAAGTAACTTTTTATTTGCTGTTAACGGTTATGCGGTTGCCTCTTGGCCTCCGGCTGGTATTGCGCTGGCAAGCTTTTTACTATGGGGGCGTCGTGCTTATGCTGGCATTTTTGCCGGTGCGGTTTTTGTTAATTTAATTCACTTAGATAACTCCGCTGATATCTTAAATTGGCAAATATTAATCCAATCCCTCGGGGTTAGTTGCGCTATATTTTTTCAGGCTTGGCTTGGTGCATTCCTTATTACCAAAGTCATTAAAGCTCCCCTTAATTTATCTTCTTTAAAACTTAGTATTCAAAGCTTGGTGATTGGTGGGCCGCTATGTTGTGTCATAGCTGCTGGAGCAGGAACTAGTCTACTTGTTTTAAATCATTTTATTAGCACATCTGATGTCATCAGTACCTTTATTACTTGGTGGATAGGTGACTCAATTGGGGTGCTGATTTTTACCCCGTTAGTACTGGCTATATTTAACTATTCGCAGTTGCGTCATCGGCTACAAGTTATTTTACCTGCGTTACTTATTTACGCCATTATCAGTATTAGTTTTTATGGCGCGGCCAGTGTAAAAAAACAAAAAGACCTTCAAAAACAAGACGCCAAAGTACTAATGACGCAAAGTGCCATTAATCAGAAGTTAGATGAAGTGGCTGCTCATCTATCTTTGTTAGGTGCATTTTTAGCAAGTAGTGATCAAGTTAGCCTTGATGAGTTTAATCATTTCACCTCTAAGCAGTTGAGCTATAGTGAAGAGATTTTAGCGTTAAATTGGGTACCAATGATTACTGCCAAGTCTATTAATGATCCTGCTGAATGGGACAAAAGTATCGTTATAAAGCAAAGAATGGCGAATGGACAGTGGCAACAAGCACCCTTTAGCAATACTTATTACCCCATAAAATACATTTATCCTATAAAGAACACGCAAGATTTGTTGGGCTTCGATTTGAGCTCTGATATAGATATTCGCGATGCCCTTAATAAAGCAAAAATTCTTAATGAGTTGGTACTGAGTAAACCATTTAAGTTAGCCCCTACAGATGATGAATTAAGCGTGCTTTTTATTTCTCCTGTATTTGGTGCTCCTGATATTGAAGGGGATTTCAAAGGATTTGTGATTGCACTCGTTAACTTAGCTAAGTTGTCGCAGGTACTTTCATTTGATAGTAGTGGCGAAGTCGCGATTAGCTTTACTGATATAAATAAAGTAGATAATAAACAGACTCTTTATAGCGTTGAGCATGACTCAATGACGTTGCTAAAAGATTATCAGTTGTTAATTGGGCATCGGTTATGGCAGGTAGAAATATACCAACCTAAGACGGAGTCAACCTGGCTTATTTATTGGTTAGCACAGATAGTGGGAATGTTATTTGTTTGGCTATTGATTATGTTTTTAATTTCAGTGGTCGCCACCAATGTTCGTATACGCGAACAAGTGGCAAAGCAAACGCTGACTTTGCGTCAGGAAAAGCAAAAAGCCGATAAAGCCAGTGAGATAAAAAGTCAGTTTTTAGCCAATATGAGCCACGAAATTCGCACCCCAATTAATGGTATTAAAGGCATGCATTACTTAGCACTGCAACAGCGGGACTGGCCACTAGCAAAATCTTACATAGAGCAAGCTGATGGTGCGGTGAGCGTATTATTGAGAGTGCTTAATGATGTGCTCGATTTTTCAAAAATGGAGGCGGGTAAACTTGAGTTAGTGCAGGAACCTGTGGAGCTAAAGTCTCTAGCAAAAGAAGTTATGAGTTTAATGCAGTTTGAGGTCAGTAATAAGCCTTTGTCACTGCAAGTTGAGGTTGATCATGATGCTCCTTTAGTTGTTAATACCGATCCTATTCGTTTAAAGCAGGTGCTGCTGAACTTATTAAATAATGCCGTTAAGTTTACTGCTAAGGGCAGTGTAACATTAAAGATTTGGCAGTCAGCAAAAATGACTTATTTTAGTGTCAATGATACGGGGATTGGAATTAGTGAGGAGGCACAAAAACAGCTATTTAACCCATTCTCTCAGGCCGATAGTTCAACCTCACGCCAGTTTGGTGGCACAGGGCTTGGTTTAAGTATTTGTAAAAAATTAGTGGAACTGATGGGAGGAGCAATTGATTTAAAAAGTAGTGAAGGTCACGGCTCTACTTTTACCTTTAGTTTACCGCTTCATTCTCCGTTACCTAAAGCACAATATTATTCAGGTAAGTTAGATAAAATAGATATAAGCAACCTATCACTGGCGAAGTATCGCTTACTACTCGTTGAAGATAACCCATTAAATCAACATGTGGCTACCGCTATTTTAGAAACCAAGCAGGGTGTTGTTGATATTGCTAATAACGGACTTGAAGCGATTAAAATGCTAAGCGATAAAAGATACGACTTAGTATTAATGGATATTCAAATGCCACAAATGGATGGCTTAAAGGCAACGAAAGTGATTCGTAATGAATTAGGGTTTTTAGATTTACCTATTATTGGCCTATCTGCTAATGCGCACGAAGAAGATGCTAAAAAAGCGATTAACGTGGGGATGGATAACTATATAACAAAACCGATTGATGCAGATGCACTGTTTAAAATGATTTGGTTTTATTTATCACGTTAACTCTTTTTATATAAAAAGCAGACATAAGACCTCCAAGCGCTATTTTAAGTATTCTACACTTGAAATATTACTGTACCTGCGTATCATTCGCGCAATTTTAATTCAACCGAGTAGCTATTATGATCAATAGAAAAATACCTTTGCTAGATATTCACCGTCATTTAGATGGTAATGTACGCGCGCAAACCATACTAGAACTTGGTCGTCAGTTTAATATCGCTTTACCAGCGGACAATGTTGAAGCACTTATTCCTCATGTTCAGGTTATTGATCCTGAGCCAAACTTAATGGCATTTTTACAAAAGCTTGATTGGGGAGTGACGGTACTAGGCGATTACGATGCCTGTAGACGTATTGCGATAGAAAACATTGAAGATGCGCAAGCGCAGGGTCTTGATTATGTAGAGCTGCGTTTTAGTCCTTATTATATGGCTCAAAGCCAAGGGTTACACCCTCAAGGCGTTGTTGAAGCAGTGGTTGATGGTATCCGAAGTGCAACAAAAGATACTGATATAAAAGCAAACTTAATTGGTATTTTGTCTCGTACATACGGAGTTAAAACCTGTCAGCACGAGTTGGACGCGTTACTTGCCTTTAAAAATGATTTGGTTGCAGTGGATTTGGCCGGTGATGAAATTGGTTATCCTGGCGAGTTGTTTGTTGATCATTTTAAGCAAGTACGTGATGCATATTTGGCTGTTACTGTGCATGCTGGTGAAGCGTTAGGTGCTCCAAGTATTTGGCAAGCATTAAACGAGCTTGGCGCAAGCAGAATAGGCCATGGTGTTAAAGCGATTGAAGATCCAAAACTAATGGATTATTTACGCGATAACCGTATTGGTATTGAATCGTGCTTAACCAGTAATATTCAAACCAGTACAGTGAATGATTTAACCAAACACCCACTTAAGCAGTTTTTAGATCATGGTATTTTAGCTTGTCTTAACACGGATGACCCAGCTGTTGAAGGCATTGAAATTGAGTACGAGTACGCAGTGGCAGCACCAAAAGCAGGTTTGTCACAAGCCGATATGGAAAAAGCGCAAGCGAATGCGCTTGAAATTGCCTATTTAAGTGACGCTGATAAAAGCGCACTTAAAGCTAAAGTCGCACAGCGTTAAGTTGCTTATATTATCCAGAGTTCAGGTTATATAATTAAAAATGCCACTGTTTACAGTGGCATTTTTTTATATGTGCGCATTACAACTAACGTAATTATTATAAAGTGCTTTTAATATATCGGCACGGCTGATCATACCTACCACTACACCGCCATCGATTACGGGGTAATTTTTAGGTTTACCAGGCTTCATTTGTTCTGCTAATTCCATAATATTGGTATCGCCGTGCACGGTTACCACATCTGTTTGCATCAACTGCGATACTTTCACCATACCATCACAAAAATAACTACTTTGCATTAAGGGTTTAAGTAATTCTTGCTCTGAGATAAAGCCAACGAGCACCTTATTATCATCAAATACCGGCGCGCCTAGTAGTTTAAATTTTTCTAGCTCTGCTATGGCAGTGGTCATTTCTGTATTAGGGGTGATATGAGGCAACTTATGTTGCATAAAATCTTTTACTTTTGTATTTAACATTTAGGTTTCTCCCGCTTAATGTTCTGTACAAAGTATGGTTTATAGATTGGATTTTAGGAAATTGTTTATGTTGATGAGCTTAATAGGTAATAACAATCACAGTGCTAGCAATTAAAACAATTAAGGCACCCTAAGGTGCCTTAAAATAATGCGCTAATGTTACTTTATAAACGCGAATGCATCTGCGTACATGTTTTCACGAGTGGCGCCATGATTTATAAAATCATCACGTACTATGCCAATCATGTCAAAACGACCTGCCATGTAAATATCGTAAGGTTCTAACGAGATGATATCGTTCATCACCGCTTTATGAACATAACCAGTGTGGCCAGTCCAGCTGTCGGTAGGATGCTCTACGACAGGAATAAATTTAAAGTTTTCACGGCTATCTGCCCATGCTTGCATTTCGGTATGTGCATATAGCGCCGACTCTTCTTTTACTCCCCAGTAAAATAGCACCGGGCGCTCACAGTTGATTTCAGCTAAATGCTCGGCCATTGACTTTGCGTAAGAAAAACCAGTACCACCGGCGAGTAAAATAATCGGACGCTCGCACTGTAAACGCAGCTGAGAAATACCTAAACCTGCTTCAATAGTTACGGTTTGGTTCTCGTTGTGGGCATTACGAAGGTATTCTAATGATTGCATCGCGTAAGAGTCTGCGTTTGATGCGCCAATGTGTAATTCTAATGCATCAGTTTGTGAGGGGCGACTCGCGATTGAAAACGCACGTTTATCTTTTTCACCTAAAACCAACTGTAAATATTGACCAGCTTCAAATGCTACAGGCTGTTGCGGCTTTAAAATAACTTTATGAACAAATTCTGTTAGTGGGCTGATAGAAACAACTTCAGCGAGTAATGTTTGCATGTTTTACCTTAAATTAGCGGATACGCACTTTATTTGAGCAATAATAGCATATCCGCAGGGTGAGTTTATAGCCTAGAGGCCCTAGACCAAAGTCGTTAAAGAATATCTAAGCTATCCCAAAGCTCATCAACTCGATCCTTAGTGGCTTGATCCATTACAATAGGTTCGCCCCATTCTCGAGTTGTTTCACCAGGCCATTTATTTGTTGCATCCATACCCATTTTTGAACCTAGGCCAGATACGGGCGATGCAAAATCTAAATAATCAATTGGTGTGTTTTCAATTAACGTCGTGTCGCGAGCAGGGTCCATACGAGTAGTGATAGCCCAAATTACATCGTTCCAATCTCTAGCGTTAATATCATCATCACAGACAATAACAAACTTAGTGTACATAAATTGTCGTAGGAATGACCAAACCCCCATCATTACGCGCTTGGCGTGACCTGGATATTGTTTTTTCATTGTTACCACGGCCATACGGTACGAACAACCTTCTGGCGGTAAATAAAAATCGACAATTTCTGGAAATTGCTTTTGTAAGATTGGTACGAATACTTCGTTTAATGCCACCCCTAAAATCGCAGGCTCATCCGGCGGACGGCCAGTAAAAGTACTATGGTAAATAGGGTCTTTACGATGTGTAATATGAGTGACCGTCATAACTGGGAAGTCGTCGACTTCGTTGTAGTATCCTGTGTGGTCGCCATATGGACCTTCCGGCGCCATCTCTCCAGGCATGATATGCCCTTCAAGTACGATTTCTGCACTGGCTGGTACTTGTAAATCATTCGAGATTGACTTAACTACTTCAGTTTTACTACCACGTAGTAAACCTGCAAAGGCATATTCGCTTAACGTATCTGGAACGGGGGTAACAGCACCTAAAATAGTCGCAGGATCTGCACCTAATGCCACCGAAACAGGGTAGGGCTGGCCAGGGTGTTCTTTACACCACTCTTGAAAATCAAGCGCGCCACCGCGATGAGATAACCAACGCATAATGATTTTATTTTTACCCAATAGCTGTTGACGATAAATCCCTAAATTTTGGCGCTTTTTGTGAGGTCCTTTGGTAACGGTTAAACCCCAAGTAATCAAAGGTGCAGCATCGCCAGGCCAGCAGTGCTGAATAGGAAACTTAGTTAAGTCAACGTCGTTACCTTGTAAAATAACTTGTTGGCAGGGGGCTTTTTTAACTTCTTTAGCCGGCATATTAAGTACTTGCTTGAATACCGGAATTTGTCCGAGCGCTTCTTTAATGCCTTTTGGCGGCTCAGGCTCTTTTAGAAATGCGAGTAATTTTCCAACTTCACGTAATTCACTCACATCTTCTTGGCCCATACCCATAGCTACACGCTTTGGGGTACCAAACAAGTTAGCTAAAACGGGAATGTCGTACCCTTTAGGGTTTTCAAATAATAAAGCAGGGCCTTCTGCACGCAGTGTGCGGTCAGCAATTTCGGTCATCTCAAGATACGGGTCGATTTCTTGGCTGATGCGTTTTAACTCGCCTCGTTTCTCAAGTAAATCGATAAAATCGCGCAGATCTTTGTATTTCATTGTGGGCCGTTACTTAGCAAAAAGTTAAAAGTATTATACCCAGTTCATACAAGCCAAGTCATTAGCTGCGCTTAAAACTTAAAGCGCTCTACTGCACCTTTTAACGAGTGTGCAAGTTGGTTAACGTCTTCACTTTCGCTTGCTAGGGTCGTTGCATTGTTGGCATTTAAGGTGGCCTGCTCGGTTACCTTAGCCATTATTTGTTGAATATCGGTGCTGTTTGCCAGTTGTTCATGTGAGGCACTTGCAATCTCTTTACTCATGGCATTAACCGATACCAGCGTGCTCTTAATACGCTCAACGGCACTATTTAGTTCAGTACTGTTTTCAACGCAATGCTTAGCCTGTTGTTGGCCATCATTTATTTCAGTTTGAGTGGTTTGAGTATGCTGCTGTAGAGTGTTAATCATGGTGGTAATTTCGCTTGTAGAACTTTGTGTGCGGGCTGCAAGCGAGCGTACTTCATCGGCTACTACGGCAAAACCTCGACCATGTTCACCAGCACGTGCCGCTTCAATTGCGGCATTAAGTGCCAGTAAGTTAGTTTGCTCTGCAATACTGCTAATGGTATCGACAATGGCACCAATTAGTTGCGTATATTGAGCTAGTTCTTCTGTACTGCTTACTGCTCTATCTAAGCGGCTTAAAAGTGCTTCAATGCTTTGGCTATTATTATTTGCAATGTCGTTAACGTCATTGGCAAATTGCGAGGCATTAGTAATTTCATTAGAGGTGCTTTGCGCTTGTTCGTGTACGGCTTGAGAACTTTGCAACATTTGCTGTGCTAATGAGGTTGCTTGTGCACTACGTTCCAGCTGTTGCTTAGCAACAATGGTCATTTGCTGGCCTTTTTCGCTGGTTTGAATAGCTGAATTATCTAGTTCGTAAGCATCGTTACTAATGGCTTTTATTAAGTGAGTTAAATCATCACAAAGCTTATTAGTGTTATGCATCAGAGTACCAAATTCATCTTTACTGCGGGGGTTGCTACGCTTAGAAAAGTCACCTGAGGCTATATGAGCAAGTTCTTTGTTTACCTTTTTAAGCGGTTTTAGCATGGCGTTAGTAGTAAAAACTGAAATAATAATCAGCAAAGCAATTAAAACAAACGCAATAATAATCACTAAACTAGAGCCGGTATTAATCGCTGACTTAGCGCTCTCTTGTAGGGAGTTAAAGCGTATGTCAGCCAGTTTATTAAGCTCAATCAGTTGACTTTCAATACTAATAAATGCCTGTTGAAAGCTTTCAAACCGCTGATCAACTTTATCTTTATTATTGAGCACAGCATTTTGCAATGCATAAAGCCCATCAGGATTATTTAATAAGCTGCTTAAATCGTTAAACGCTGTAATTAGCTCATTAGCGTTGAGTTTATTAGCAATTTGGGCGGCTTGTTGCTCTAAGTAACTAAGATTAGATTTAATATTATCGAGTAAAAAAGAGGTATCTTGCTGATGATCGTTTATATTTTCTGAAGTTGTTATTTGCCCAATCCCTTTGACATTATTATTTAAAGTAAATAATAAATCATCAACACGAGTCGCAGTGCCAAATACTGCATTCAAAAGTGATTGCTGGTTGCTCTCAACGTTTATGAGCTCTATATCAAGCAAGCGGTTACTGAGTTCACGAAGCTGTTCATTAAACGTAATTGTTAGTGCTGCGGCTGAGCTTTGCGCCTTAAATCGTTGCTCTTTTGCTGCAAGCATTTGGTTGCTTATTGTATTTAGCTGGGCGAAGTCTTTGTTAATAGCTGTAAGAAGTGTTTGCATACCTTGCTGCTGGGCAACTTGTGCTTTTAGTGTTTCTAATTTACTAAAAAACTGCGTTTGTTCAGCGTGTGCCTGCTTTTTATTTTCCAGCAGTAAATTAAGTTTAGTTTGGCTATAAGCAATGGCATTAAATTTAGTGATAGAAAGGAGTGATAAACGAAGGTCTTTACTGGCTTGTTGTACAGGCACTGCCAACGCTTCTATACGTGTGTTAGTGATATTAATTTGATTTAGCGACCAGTAAAAAAATATGCAGCTAGTAAGCATTAACAAGCCAATGGCTGAAAAGGCTAAAATTATTTTATGTTTTATAGCGAGAGATTGCATAACTTTATCAACAATATTAAGACTTTTGTTAGTGTAGCAAGTTTTTTAATTTGATGTTAGTTATTGGTTAATTGCTGCTGCATTGGTATTTTTTGCCGTTAATTATTAGCATTGCTTGCTCTCCTTTACTCCAAAATAACACCTCTTGATTAATGTATTTACTGCCTGAAGCACTCACCTCATGATTCAATATGTAATCATGATCATAAAAGCTCAGCTTTGCTTGCTTGTTGCTAATAATATCAAGTTTTGCAGGTGCGTTATCGCAAACATAGTTATTTGTAACTGGCTGCTTATTGCATGCAGTCAAAGCTATTAGAGCAATAATAACGATAGCGTGTTTCATTGGCTGTGCCTTATTGAGTCCCTTGTTTAATTAAGAGCTTAACAAAGCTAAATTAACCGTTGGTGAAAATATAGCTTTACGTTATGTTTAAGATCTTATTTTTAGTTAGGAAATTTCATGGCTGGCACCAACCTTTTAACATTACTGGATGATATAACGACTTTGCTGGATGATATTGCGACCATGAGTAAAGTTGCGACAAAGAAAACAGCCGGAGTACTTGGTGATGATTTGGCACTTAATGCTCAGCAAGTTACTGGGGTTACTGCTGATAGGGAGCTGCCCGTTGTATGGGCAGTGGCAAAGGGGTCGTTTTTAAATAAAGCCATATTAGTCCCTGCTGCGTTATTAATTAGTGTGTGGTTGCCTTGGCTAATTACTCCACTTTTAATGATAGGTGGCTTATTTTTATGTTTTGAAGGCGCAGAAAAAATATTTTTATCTCATCATGCAGAAGCGACAGAAAGTGCTGAAAATTTAGACCTGGCAGAGTATGAAAAACAAAAAGTTAAAGGCGCCATTCGTACTGATTTTATTCTTTCCGCCGAAATTATTGTTATTACATTAGGCACGGTCGCAGGGGCGACATTAATGAACCAGGCGCTGGTATTGAGTGTGATTGCCATCATTATGACAATTGGTGTTTATGGACTGGTAGCAGGGATTGTAAAGCTTGATGATGCGGGCTTATATTTACTTAATCAATCCAAACTCTCCGCAAGTAAGTTTAGAGAATTACTCGGTAAAGCCTTATTAGCTGCAGCCCCACGGTTAATGCAGTTTTTAGCCTTTGCGGGCACAGTGGCAATGTTTTTAGTGGGTGGTGGAATTTTAGTACACGCAATTGAGCTTTTGCATCATACCCAAGTGGATGTAACTCATTATGCGCAGTCGGTTGCTGGTAGCACAGGAGAAATACTAGCCCCTTTAGTATTTGACGGACTGTTAGGAATAGGTGCTGGTTTGGTTCTTGTGATTGCGCATGTCGCTTATACTAAGTTATTTAAAGCAAATAAGTAGCGGTGGTAACGCTACTTTATTTTATTCGCACTTAGTTGTTTTGCATAGTTGCTCAAGTTCGTATTTAGCTTTGCTATTACCTTGAGCAATGGCTTTTTTATACCAATAAATCGCTTGCTGAATGTTCTTTTTTGTACCTTGTCCATCACGATACATTTGAGCAAGATTTAGTTGACCCCATTGTGAGCCTGAGTTTGCTGCTAGGTTAAAGCTTTCAAGCGCTTCGTTATATTGCTTATCTTTATAGTAAATAATCCCTTGCTGATTATTCTCATCGAGCTTTAAGCCTTTATAAAGAGGTTTAGGTTTAGGTGGAAACATCACAAACCCGCCATAAAGTGAATATGCTTGTGGGCGTAGCACGTCAAATATAATGTCATCTTCGTATAAACGTTTTATTTCATTACGAGGCAGAGTAATAGTTTGAGAAGAAAAGTAATCTCTTTGTACTAATAAACTTGCACGCATCGCTGTGGTAATGGCACTAGTGCGCTTATAGCTGTAATTACTCACCTGAAACGTTATAAATTGCTCATCAAAGCTGAGTACTTGCGCAACTTTTAAATTAGTGAGTGTCCATGGTTCGTGAGTGAACTTATCGGCTTTAACTAAATAGGTATCATAAGCTTTTGGGGAGGTTAAATAGCTTTGTTTTAGTGCTTCAGTGTTGAGGTGCTTTTGATAAAAAAATAACGCCCCCCATAGTAATAAAATTAATCCAATACAGTATTTTGGTAGGCTAAGCTTTTCAAACAGAGGTAACGTTTTAATATTGATAGCCTCACTATGTCCGCATTGATAGCACTCGCGTTTATAGCTTAACTTGATCGGAAATATAGGAAAAATGGTAAAGCGTAAAAAGCGGCTTTGATTAACTAAGTGATAGCTGTTGTTGTTGCAGTCAGGGCAGCACTGAACGTGTGTAAAATGAGGGAATGACTGACTAGTATTGAAAAGCAACATAATAAGGCTCCTTGTTAATTTACAACTTTAGAGCAAGTGATAAATTAGTAAAGCAGCAAACTGTAAGTAATTATGTCATATAGGATTAGTTTATATAGCCCATACTTTTTAATATGGGCTTTGTAGAGAATCAGCTTAGAAGCTAAATTGTGCAGCTAAACGTACGCTAGTGCCTTCACCTACGGTAACGTTATTTAAACCGCCACCGGCTAGGTAGTTTTTATCGAATAAGTTCTCAATATTTAAACGTAAGTTAATATCGTTGTTATTTAAGTTAAGCTTGTAGGTTGCGCCAATATCAACACGAGTATAACCCTCTTTTGTTACGGTGTTAGCGTTATCAGCAAAACGCTCTCCTTCGTAGAACGCACCTGCATTAAAAGCAACAGCGTCATTGAGTTCATAACGTGTCCATAAAGAGGCAGACCATTTTGGAGCATCAGTAGGGCGTTTGCCCTCTAATTTTTCATCACGCTCATAGTTAGCATCTAAATACATGGTTGATGCCATAACAAATAAACGGTCAGTTGCAGCGCCCTGAGCTGCAAGCTCAAAACCTTTATGGCGTTGCTCACCTGCCTGCGTGGTAATGCTCGTTATATCACCGATAGGGTTAACAAGATCTTCACTCACTAAGGTGCCTGTTTTGCTAATATCAAATAAGGCACCGCTAAGCATTAATCGGTCATCAAACAGTTGCCATTTCACCCCAATTTCCTTTTGCTCAGAGGTAATAGCATCGAGCTTCATACCGTTATTAACATCTTTATCATTTACTAATGTTTCGTTTTGCGGCTCAAATCCTTCTGAGTAACTTGCATAAACAGTTGCAGAGGCATTTGGATGGTAAAGTACACCAACTTTAGGTACGAACGATTCGTTATTGCTGTTTTCTTTACTTTGTTTATCGTAACGACCACCCAGTGATAGTTGCCATTCTGGTGAGAATGAAATTAAATCTTGGATATAAACCCCGTAGTAGTCGTAAGCAGATGAGCTAATAGTGTCATCTGATTTGTAACTTATATTTGGGCGATTAGGCTCATTTTGATCGGCAGAAAAATTAATCGTATCAGCAGATGTGCGTAATTGGCCGTAGTAATAATCCAGTGAGTTAACGCCTACAAGTAATTGATGATGTAAACCCACTGTTTCAAATTCGCCAATGAAGTCAATAAAAGCAGTTTTAAACTGCCAATCATCGAAGCGATCGTAAGGACGTGACTGGTAACTATCACCTTCGATAAAGTCACTTGGCTTACGTGGTGCTGACTCAAAGCGCTGGCGTTCAAACGTTTGCTCATTGTAGCCTAAATTTACTTGCCAGTTATCGGTTAAAAATACTTTGAAATCAATACCCATGTTTTCAACAGTAATGTCGGTAAAGGCCCATGACATATCACGAATTGTTTTGTCATCGCCAATAATGTTGGCATCATTATCTATCCAAGCGCCAGTATCTAAGCCTGCTTCGTCATCAGTGCGATCATAATGAACACGTACTAGGGCATTATCGCTAATATCGTAATCAACCACTAAGGCACCTAAGAAGCGATCGCGTTCGCGGTTATCACCATTTTGGTATTCTCGCCAGTATTCAACATCTTGTTTTACTAATACACCACGGGCACGTAAATCTTCAGCCTCGGTGAGTGCGCCGCCAGCATCAAGCATAAAGCGAGTTGAACCATGTTGGTCAACATCGGCACTGGCACTAAATAGCGTTTGTGCAGTTGGCTTTTTAGTTACCATGTTAACTAGGCCACCGGGGCCTGATTGCCCATACAAAATACTTGAAGGGCCTTTAATAACTTCTACTTGCTCTAAAATTTCAATGGGTTGTTGGTAATGAGACCAATGCTGGTGGCCATCACGCAGGTAGCCGGTTGATGAGCTTAATTGAAAACCACGTAAGTTAAATACTTCTCTGTTTCGTTGTTTAGACCCTGCAGTTAAACTAGCATCATTGGTCAATACTTCACCAAGAGTGGTTGCTAGTTGCTCATTAACGATTGTGTCAGTGATTACGGTAACTGACTGTGCGGTATCGAGTAATGAGGTTGAGGTTCTCATTGCCCCACTGGCATTATCTACTTTGTAGTCGTTGAAGTAGCTACCTTTAACTTCAATGCGTTCTATATTTGCGGTGTTGGCAAATGCATTTGCAGAGGTGCTGGCTAAAAGTGCAATAAAAAGAGGGTTAAGTTTCATTAGTGGCTTCCGGCTTAGAATTATTAGAGTAGTAAAACGCCGCAGATCTTAATGAAAACAACTATCATTTGCAATATCTTTATTGCAACTTTTAATCGTACGTTGCTAATGGTTGCTAATTGTTAATTCTGCTATTATTAGCCGCATATTAATTGAGACTTTTCTCAAGTTATTTTTTGCTATGGAATTTACTGTGACTGCAACTGCTTTTTCATCGTTGGCCTTACCTTCAGGGTTAGTTGATAATTTATCAACGCTTGGCTACACCCAAATGACGCCTGTACAGGCGCAAAGCCTACCGCCTGTTTTAAGTGGCAAAGATATTATTGCCCAAGCCAAAACAGGCTCAGGTAAAACAGCGGCATTTAGTTTAGGCGTTTTAGCCAAGCTAAATGTAAAACGCTTTCGTATTCAGTCGCTAGTATTATGCCCAACTCGTGAGCTTGCAGAGCAAGTGGCGGTTGAGATGCGTAAACTAGCGCGTGGTATTCATAACATTAAGATTTTAACTTTGTGTGGTGGGGTTTCAATTGGGCCGCAAATTGGTTCACTCGAACATGGTGCACATATTATTGTGGGTACACCGGGGCGAGTTGACGATCATATTCGCAAAGGTACATTGCGTTTAGATGATGTTGAAACCCTGGTACTTGATGAAGCCGACCAAATGCTTGATATGGGTTTTCAAGACACTCTCGATGCCATAATTGATCGCATTCCAACCAATCGTCAAACGTTGTTATTTAGTGCTACTTTTCCAAAATCAATCGAAGCTATTGCTAAGCGTGTACTTAGTAATCCAGAAATGATTAAAGTAGAAGAGCAGCAAGAAAAAAGCACGATTAAGCAATACTTCTACAAAATGGATAATAATAAACAGCGTTATCCAACGCTTAAGCTGTTACTTCTTAAATTTACCCCGCAAAGCTGTGTGGTGTTTTGTAATACCAAGGTTGAAACGCAGCAAGTATGTGATGATTTAGCCGATGAAGGTTTTAGTGCGGTGGCACTGCATGGTGATTTAGAGCAGCGTGACCGTGAGCGTACACTGATTCATTTTGCGAATAAGAGTGCGTCTATTTTAGTGGCTACCGATGTAGCTGCACGAGGCTTAGATATTGATGACATGGACATGGTGATTAACTATCACTTAGCTCACGATCCACAAACTCATGTACATCGTGTTGGCCGTACAGGGCGAGCAGGTAAAAAAGGGATTGCGTGTTCTATTTATGGTGAGGCAGAGCAATTTAAAGTGGCTCAAATTGGCGACCATTACGAGCGTGACTTTACTCCTGAGCCAATGCCATCTTATAACCTACTAGATAAGCCGCCATACAAACCTGAAATGGTGACGCTGATGATAGATGCAGGCAAAAAGCAAAAAGTGCGCGCGGGTGATATTTTAGGCGCATTAACCGGAAAAGACGGTGTTGCTGGGCGCCAAGTTGGTAAAATCAACGTACTTGATAACGTGGCATTTGTTGCGGTAGAGCGTAACTCATCTAAACCAGCGTTACGCAAATTAACCGAAGGTAATATTAAAGGACGTAAAATTCGTGCTCGTCGGCTAACGCGTTAACTCTCGATCTAATCTGAGCAACTCGCCTTGAGTTGCTCATACTCTATTTTTAGTTGTTTAAACACCTCATTGTCACCTCCTTGTTTATCTGGATGATGCTGCACTGCAAGTTGTCGCCAACGCTTTTGTAATGCTTTTAGTGTGACTGGCGATGTTAATTGCCAACGCACCAGCAGTTGTTGTTGCTGCTCATTACTCAGTGGAATTTCGCGATAAGTAGGCCTACTAAATTGCTGCCAAAAGCTATCTAATAACGCCTTGACTTCATCCGTAGATGTTTCAAAATTTTGCCAGTTTAAATAATAGTCGCGTAGTGGATCGTTAGGATGTAGTTGGTTATAACTGGAACTGTTTACTAGTTCAATATGTAAGCTTTTAACGACTAATTGTTGTTTTGGCATTAATTGCTGTTGTAGCTGATAAAGCGCATTCATAATTAAAAAATTGCGCTTAAATAGGTCGCGCTCAGGCTCGGCAGCTAAAGTATCAAGAAACCCACGTTGTTTTAACTCAGATGCTAAAGTATGAACCATCCACACTTTTTTATTGATTAATAGTTCAAAAATCTCATCTATCAGAGGGTTAAGCATTGTTTACAATCTATTAATTAGTGTATCTTGGATAAATTATCATATACCCAAATAACATTAAACCCCAAGGAGTGGGCGTGAGTGCCTGTTTTGAATTGGTCTAAATTAGATGTTTATACTTGGTTTGGGTGTCGTTTTGTTATGGCTAGCAAGGATTTAAGGATATTTTTATGCTGACTCAGTTAAAGCGCATCTGCTTTATTGGCTTTTTGGCTGTTTTAAGTAGTGCATCAAATGACGCTTTATCAAATGAGCAGCCAAGTTTGTTTGAGCAGTTTAATCTTGAGCAAGCATGGTCTGAAAAGCATCGCCTTGCAACCGATATCTTATCGAACCCTGATGTTCCAAATTTACAACGCATTACTATTTATAGCGATTTAGCTGAGCTGGCGTTTGCGCAAAGTGATTTAGCCAATGCACTAAAATATTTTAAATTGCTAGAGACCAATAGTACGTTAAAAGATCAGCCTAAACTTTTCTTTCGTGCGATTAAAATGCAAGGAGTTGTGCTTTATTATCAAGGGTTAGTGCAACAAGCGGTCGTTGATTATAGCCGCGCGTTAAACATCGCAATTGCGCTTAAAAGTCCGATAAAACAGGCTAATTTACTTAGTAATATCGGGCTTGCTTATTTTGATATGTATAACATGGAGCTAGCTCTTGATTATTATCAGCAAGCCAAAGTAATTTATGAAAAAGAGGGGAGCGCACAAGATAAGGCCGATATATTACATAATATTGCCGGTATTTATATTCGTCTCTCTCGATATGAGTCAGCTCTTGAGATGTACCGTGAGGTTTTAAAAGTTTTTCAAGAACTTGGCGATGAAGACGGTGTTGCCCAAGCATACGGTAATATGGGGGTGGCGTACACAGAATCGAGACAGTACCAATTAGCACTGCATTATAATCAGTTGGCCTTACGTTACTATCAAAGCGTTAATAATGCGTTTCAACTTTCTACCAAGCATACAAATTTAGCCACCATCAACCTTAAGCTAAATAAATTTGATGTTGCCTTTTATCACGCTAATGCGGGCCAACAATTTGCAATAGAGGCAGATAATAAGTCTTTACTGGCGGCAGCGTTACATGTGTTGTCAATTGTTCAATTTGTACAAGGTGATACGCAAAGTGCTAAACAAACCTCAGAGCACTCAATTACCCTTGCCAAAGAGTACAATAATGGCATGCGTATTAAAGATGGCTTAGGAATTGAAGCACTAATAAATGCGAGCTTAGGGGATTATGAAAAAGCGCTAAATTTACATCAACAGTACGTTGATTATCAGCGTAGTGTGAATACCGAAGAAGCCTCAAAAGCGGTCAGTCAATTTCAAATCCAGTTTGAATCGAATCAGCTAAACCAAGAAATTAAACAATTAAAACAACAACAATACTTACAAGAATTGCAAATAGCTAAACGTTCACAGTTAACGTTTTTGTTGGTGATTGTTGCCATATTAATTTTAATTACGGTAATTGCTGTTTATAAGCGCCGAACAGAAAAGCAAGCTAAGTTAAAGTTAAGCGAACAAGTTGAACAGCGTACTAAAGAGCTACAAAGTGTGGCGCAAGAGCTACGTGAAGCAAACGAGGTGAAAAGCCAGTTTTTAGCGAATATAAGCCATGAAATAAGAACACCGTTAACTGCTATTTTGGCACAAACTGATGATCTTATTAATGGTCTATACAAGCCGGAACAGTTACAAGATGAGCTTAGAGTAATACAACGTCAAAGTGAGCATTTAAAAAGCTTGATTAATGATGTGTTGGACTTAAGTAAGATAGAGGCAAACCGGTTAGAACTTAATATTAGTTGTTTTGATGTGGTGAAGCTTATCAACGATATTCACGCTATGTTTTCTCCTCAAACTAAAGCGAAAGGTTTATCGTTAGTTTTAGACTGCCAGTTAGAAAAATCCTATTTTACGCGATTAGATTTAACGCGAGTAAAACAAATTCTTATTAATTTATGTGCTAATGCCATTAAGTTTACTCATAAAGGGCAAGTAACTATTGGTGTTAGTAAAACCGAGCAAGGGTTACTCTTTTCGATTAAAGACACTGGGATTGGCATGAGCTCATCTCAACTTAAACTTATTTTTGAGTGTTTTAGCCAAGCAGATAACAGTATTAGTCGACGTTTTGGTGGCACAGGACTAGGTTTGAGCTTGTCGCAGCAATTAGCGGCGATGATGGGTGGCTACATAAGTGTGCAGAGTGAGTTTAAAAAAGGCAGTGAGTTTTCATTTTATTTGCCTTGTATACAAGTTGAAGAGCAAGTTTGCCATGACGATCAGCAAGCTAAGTCAGATGAGCGACACAGATTATTATCGGGTAAGGTGGTGCTTGCTGAAGATCACAGTGATAACCGCAAACTGATCAGTCGTTATTTACATTCTCTTGGGCTGGAAGTGATTGCCGTTGAAAACGGTGAGCAAGCAGTAGAACAAAGTTTAAAGCTATACCCAGATTTAGTACTGTTAGATATTCAAATGCCTGTTATGGATGGTATTTCTGCGTTTGAACTACTCAAGCAATGTGGTTATGAACAGCCTATTTTAGCATTAACGGCCAATGCCATGAGCCATGAAATTGACCATTACCTATCACTTGGGTTTAGTGACTATTTAGCAAAGCCAATCGATAAAGAGTCTTTTTATACTGTGCTAGCAAAATACTTAAATGCTGCAAATACAGAGGTATCAACTGAGCAGGTTCATGTTGATATGAGTGATTTAGTAACGAGCTTTCAACAAAGTTTAGCCGAAGAAAGCGAGCTTATTAAGCTACACTTCAAAGATGCTGATTATCAGGCGCTGCAAAAAGATAGCCATCGAGTGTTAGGGGCGGCACAAATGTTCGAGTTTAAAGACATAGCCTTAGCGGCAAAAGCGCTAGACGATGAATTACTTCAGCCACAAATAAATACACAAAGGCTAACAACATTAGTCAATAACTTACAGGCACTGTTTAAAAAATACGAATAAATAAATCTACTCTAAAAACAAAAAAGACACCATTTGATGTCTTTTTTATTTAAAAACGTTGATTTAACTAGAGTTTAGCTTACTTACGTTTCATCGAATCAAAAAACTCATCGTTGGTTTTACTCATCGATAGTTTATCAATTAAAAATTCCATGGCGTCAATTTCTGACATGTCATGTACTATTTTACGTAAAATCCACAGCTTTTGTAGTTCATCTGGCTTAGTGAGTAATTCTTCACGGCGTGTACCTGAGCGATTAAAGTCGATAGCTGGGAATACACGTTTTTCCGCAATTTTACGGTTAAGGTGTAGTTCCATGTTACCTGTACCTTTGAACTCTTCGTAGATAACTTCATCCATTTTAGAGCCGGTATCAATAAGCGCCGTCGCAATAATTGTTAAGCTACCGCCTTCTTCAACGTTACGTGCAGCCCCAAAGAAACGCTTAGGCTTATGTAGCGCATTAGCATCTACACCACCGGTTAGTACTTTACCTGATGATGGAATAACCGTGTTATATGCACGTGCTAAACGGGTGATTGAGTCTAGTAAAATAACAACGTCTTTTTTATGCTCAACTAAGCGCTTTGCTTTTTCGATAACCATTTCCGCAACTTGTACGTGGCGAGAAGCTGGCTCATCGAATGTTGATGCAATAACTTCACCTTTTACTAGGCGTTGCATTTCAGTAACTTCTTCCGGGCGTTCATCAATAAGTAAAACCATTAATGTAACGTCAGGATGGTTATGTGTGATTGATTGCGCAATATTTTGTAGCAACATTGTTTTACCCGCTTTTGGCGGTGCTACTAATAAACCACGTTGGCCGCGGCCAATTGGTGATGCTAAATCAAGAACTCGTGCGGTAATATCTTCTTTACTGCCGTTACCACGTTCCATACGAAAACGTTCGTTTGCATGAAGGGGAGTTAGGTTTTCAAAAAGGATTTTAGTGCGAGAGTTTTCAGGTTTATCAAAGTTAACTTCGTTTACTTTCAGTAGAGCAAAGTAACGCTCACCGTCTTTTGGTGGACGAATAAGACCTGAAATAGAGTCGCCAGTACGCATACTAAAGCGGCGAATTTGACTCGGAGATACATAAATATCATCTGGGCCTGCTAAGTAAGAAGCTTCTGATGATCTTAAAAAGCCAAAACCATCTTGCAAAATTTCTAAAACACCACCACCGAAGATATTCTCTCCGCCTTTGGCGTGTGATTTAAGAATTGCAAAAATGATATCTTGCTTTCTCAAACGGGCTACGTTTTCGAGCCCCATGGACTCAGCTTGGTTTACAAGCTCTTTTATAGACTTGTCTTTTAATTCGCGTAAATGCATATTGGTGGGTTCTTTATTACAGTTGTCATACTCAAAATCGCTTTATTAGATCGTTGAGTGAGGTTCGTTGAATATAACTAAGGATTAGTTGGCTTTATAAACTAGCAGGTCATTACAGCAGCGTCCAGTACTTCTGCAAAATAAATTATAAAAAAAGGGCTGAGAGCCCTTTTTTTAATTAACACTTATTAGATGTTATTTTCTAAAAACTCAACTAATTGTGTTTTTGATAGTGCGCCTACTTTAGTTGCAGCTACTTGACCATCTTTGAAAAGTAGTAGTGTAGGGATACCACGAATACCAAACTTTGGTGGTGTGCCTGCATTTTGGTCAATGTTTAATTTAGTGATAGTTACACGGCCATCAAACTCATCAGCAACTTCGCTTAGAATTGGGGCGATCATCTTACACGGTCCGCACCATTCTGCCCAAAAGTCTACTAGTACAGGTTTGTCTGATTGTAATACGTCAGCTTCAAAGCTATCGTCGGTAATTTGGATTATTTTCTCGCTCATTGCGCTCTCCGGTTTAGTTAGGCGAAATATTTAGTGCGTATTTAAACACTCTTGTTTCTTATTGCAAGTTTAAACGTTATGCTTAAACGCTATGACTAAGACACATTTGACCGATAAAAAGTTTTCAGACTTTGCTATTGCACCGGAAGTGGTTGCCGGGTTAACCGAAAGTGGGTTTGAATATTGCACACCCATTCAAGCTAAATGCCTACCTTTTATTTGTGAAGGGCGCGATATTGCGGGCCAAGCACAAACAGGTACTGGCAAAACGTTGGCATTTTTAACTGCCACGTGCCACCGGTTATTACAATCTAGCAAAGCACCTAGTAAACATCCAAGAGCCCTGATCATGGCCCCAACTCGGGAGCTTGCGATTCAGATACACAAAGATGCAAAAATTTTAGCGCCGCACTGTAATCTTAACTTAGGTTTAGTATATGGTGGCGAAGATTACGAAAAACAACGTGCACAACTAGAAAAAGGCGTTGATATTTTAATTGGCACCACAGGTCGCCTAATCGATTTATATAAGCAAGGCTGTTACACCCTTAATGAAATTGAGGTAGTCGTGCTAGATGAAGCCGATCGTATGTTCGATTTAGGTTTTATTAAAGATATTCGTTATATGTTCCGTCGTATGCCAGATACGTCAGAGCGTTTAAACTTATTATTTTCTGCTACGTTATCGTACCGTGTACAAGAGCTTGCATTTGAACACATGACCAACCCTGAGCATGTGCAAATAGAGCCCGATGTAAAAACAGGTAAACGTATTCAAGAAGAGCTATTTCATCCTTCACAAGAAGATAAAATTAAGCTGTTGTTAACCTTGATTGAAGAAGAATGGCCTGAGAAAGCTATTGTTTTTGCTAATACCAAGCATAGCTGTGAAACCGTATATGCATGGTTAAAAGCAGACGGACATCGAGTGGGTATGCTCACCGGTGATGTAAACCAAAAGAAACGCCAGTCAATACTCGCGCAATTTAGTAAAGGCGAGCTAGACTTTTTAGTGGCTACCGATGTTGCTGCACGTGGTTTGCATATTCCAGAAGTAAGTCATGTATTTAATTTTGACTTACCTGACGATTGCGAAGATTACGTTCACCGCATTGGTCGTACAGCTCGAGCAGGCGCTTCAGGTCATGCAATTAGCTTTGCGTGTGAGCAATATGCTTATAACCTTCATGAAATTGAAGAATACATTGAGCACAGCATTCCATTATCACATTACGATAAAAGTGCATTGTTAGATGATTTAACGAAGCCGACTATTCATAGAAAACGTAATTTTTCTACTGGTCCACGTAATCGTAGTAATAACAACGGACGTCGCCCAAATAATGGTTACCAAAAAGGACGGTCTTAACCGACCGTTAGTTTGATTGTATTTGTAACTAGAGGTTTTTGAACGGTGGGGCAACTTAAACCGCAAAAAAATGTATATGCAGTCATTGATTTAGGCTCAAATAGCTTTCATATGCTTATTGCCAAATCAATGGCGGGCGGCCTGCAAACAATAGGACGCGTTAAACGTAAAGTAAGACTCGCGGCTGGGCTTGATGATAATAATTTATTGAGCTTAGAGGCTATGCAACGAGGCTGGGAATGTTTGGCCTTGTTTGCAGAGCGGTTGCAAGATATTCCAGCGCAAAACATCACCATTGTTGCCACTGCAACACTTCGTTTAGCAACCAACGCCGACGACTTTAAACTACGTGCAGAAGAAATATTAGGACATAAAGTTAATGTTATTAGCGGCGAGCTAGAAGCACGAACGATTTATAAAGGGGTTGCACATACCTCTTCATGTACAGGCAAGCAGCTGGTTATTGATATTGGTGGAGCGAGTACCGAGGTTGTTATTGGCCAAGGCTTTGAAGCGCGTCACTATAAGAGCCTTAATATTGGCTGCGTGACTTTTCTCGAACGCTACTTTAAAGATTGCCAATTAAATGAAGCAAACTTTAATGCTGCTATAAAAGCAGCGCGAAATGTTGTTGATGAAATAGCACCTGAATATAAAACAGCTGGTTGGCAACTTGCCTCTGGTGCGTCAGGTACAGTGCAAGCTATTCAAGAAATTATGGTGGCACAAAATTTAAATGAAATGCTCACACTTGAAAAGCTCTACACCATCAAACAACAATCCATAGCTTACAAAACAATAGCTGAACTCGATTTACCAGGGTTAAGTGAAGAGCGACGGTTAGTGTTTGTATCTGGGCTGGCTATTTTAATTGCACTGTTTGAGTCACTAGAAATAGAACAAATGGGGTTAGCGGGTGGTGCTCTTCGTGAAGGTGTTTTATATAGCATGCTACCGGAGCTACATAATACCGACATTCGCCAACGTACTATTGATGGTTTTATGAACCGTTATCATGTTGATCAAAAGCAAGCATCTAGAGTATCAAGTTTAGCTGCACTGTTAGCTAATGAAGTCAGTCATTATTGGCCGATTGAAGCACAAAACGGATTGCCGCTTTTGAATGCCGTCGCGCAGCTTCATGAAATAGGTTTATTAATAGAGTATAAGCAGTACCACAAACATACCGCTTATATTTTAGAAAATACCGATATGCCCGGTTTTTCACAATCAGAGCACAAAGTGATCGTTGCTATAGCTAATAGTCATCGCTGGGACCTTCAAAAGGGATGCTTAGATCATTTAGGTGCACATAGTATTGTTGCCGCGTATATGGTTCGACTATTACGTATTGCCGTTATTTTATCTATGCGTCGACAAGATGATGTGTTGCCAAACTTTAAGATAACAGCTGAGAATGAAGAGTTAGTGATTCAATTTGAAAATAACTGGTTAAAAAACCACCCATTGATGGCAAGTGAGCTAAATCAAGAGATTAAGTATCAAAAAAAATGCGGTTGGAAACTTAAAGTGAGTTAGTTAATCCGGCTTTCGCGGAGTTTTCAGTGGTTAAAATGAGCTTTTAGTTGTATTTTTGTTCGAACAGTCATTTATTTCAAGTTTTCTTCAAAAAAGGGTTGATCTGTTTTCGGATC